>PMYF01000976.1 GCA_003171295.1 Acidobacteriota bacterium
ATATCCAGCCCTCGACGAAATCGAATGGGATGTCAGGGCGCTCTTCAGCTAGACGCAGCGAAATCTCCACACCCTTCTCTGCCACCGGATTCACAAACAGGACGCGTTCCCGGCTTGAATGCACCCGGTACCTTTCAGGAAAGACGAGCGGCGGCATGATCTCAGCACTGATTCCAAAGCCCCTGCGCAGCCAGTTGGCCATAAACCCGGAATTGGCGATATACCGAAGGGATGGTTGTTCGATCAGGTCTCCACCCAAAACGTTGGCGAAGCGGGTAAAGATAATGACGGGGAGCCCAAGGCTAATAAAAAAGTCAGAGTAGATTCGGAGAGGGCAGATTTGCAGCAGGATGATATCCGGCTTAAACTTGTCGATCACCGCGGGAATGCCGGAAGTTTCTCCCCACCCCCTGAAGACGGGGTATCCGCAGAACTTATCCATCGTGTAAAGATCCACGCCGCGCAGTTTTGAGGCAACACGATTTCTGAACCAAAGCCAGTCGCCGGCCCGAAGCCCTGCCAGGACGCCCACCTGACAGCCTCGCTTCTTGAGGGCCATCGCAAGTGAATGGGTGGACGCCTCCGTGCCCCCGAATCCCTGGGGAAGGTACGGCAAGCTAGAAACAAACAGCACGCGCATCGGTTCGAATCTCCTGATCATAACGGCAAGTGGAGCGCTCCCACCCTCCAGAATACCTCACGGCGGAGCCAGCCGCAAAAGCGATCGCATGGGCGGTGAGCGATGCCGGCGCACTCCCGAAAAGGATCTTTGCCCCCTGCGCTCAAGAGCGTGGCGCGAAGACGTAGAAATCCGCGAACGAGGTCTGCTCAGGGTTGGCGGGGGCAAAGGGATAGGCGTTCTTTAGAGTGGATTGCAAGCGCCATTCCGGCTCGTTCCGCTCAACCCAACGGGTGAACTGCCGGTGGCGCACATGTTTGTCCGGCCAGTCCTGATCCATATTGCTGGAGTACACGATCACAAAGCGACGGGCGGATCCAAACAGCCGCCGCATGTAGGCATTAAATGTGGAATCCTCCATGAGATGATAAACTAAGGCCGACCCATCTAAACAACCACCGCCTCAAGGCGGTGGTTGTTTAGGCATTGGGAGTAGTCGTAGCCCGACCGTGTGAAGCAGGCTGCAGCCCTAGTGGATCGTTTGACATCGACTCGTATGTCCAACCAGGGCCATTACGCCCGCCCTGGCAGGCTGCGCGTACATCCGAAGCAATACCCGCATGCTTAAATGCGCTGCTGCCCACCGTTCGATGGTCAAATGTGATTGAGCGCCCCATCTTTTTCAATGGAGGGTAAATAATTGAGGCCCAGAATCGTTGCTTTTCCGTTGCGAGGCAATGCCTACACCGAAAGCCTATATGCCGAATTCAGAGCGCAAGGTGCGGAGATACTAAAGGGCGAGTGGGGGGGGCGATGGTTGATATCAAACCTGCATGCCGGTGACGTTGTTCATTTTCACTGGCCCTCTTACTTGTATGAGTCGGAGGGCTCAATTGCCACCATCCTTAGGTCATTTCTGCGATTCCTGCAACTTGTTTCTATCATTCGACTCCGAACCCGTGAGGTTTGGTGGACAGCGCACAACCTGATGCCGCATGATCGCTGCCGTATCCCGTACCTGGATGTTGTCGCCAGAGTTGTTGTAATTCACGTCGCCAAACGTGTGTTTGTGCACGGCCCCGAAGCGGAAAGGGTATTGCAGGCAAGGTTTCCTTCTGTAGCCAGCAAATCCGTGCTGATTCCACTTGGGAACTGGATAGGTCGCTATCCGCCCTCCGAATCAGCGTGCCAAGCACGCCGCAATTTGAAACTGCCCACAGAAGCCTTCGTCTACTTGTTCTTTGGGAATGCCAGGCCATATAAGAATCTCGAAGGATTGATAGAGGTATTTCGCAAGGTTGCCAAGACCGACGACATTCTCTTGGCTGCTGGCCGCTTCTGGGATAGGACTTATTTGACAAGGATCTTAGATATGGCGGCGGGCGATGATCGCATTAGGATAAACCATTGCTTTATCCCCGATGACCGAGTGTCGGATTACTTTGTGGCTTGTAACGCCGTATGCATGCCTTATCGGGAAATCTTAACATCTGGAACGGCCATGTTGGCGCTAGGTTACGGGCGGCCGGTCTTGTCCATCAATCGCGGGTTCCTGCGTGACTTGGTCAGGCATGAGTGCGGCTTGCTCATCGAGCCTGGAGATCCAGAGGCTCTTGCGGATGGTCTGCTGACGCTGCGAGCCAGGTCATGGGTAGAGGCTGAAATCGTGCGGGTGGCCGAGAGGTTCACTTTTTCAGAGGCGGCGAGAATCTCCTTGTCTTGTGTCGGGAAGGCTTAATGCTACGGTTTCATAAACGTTGAGCGCCGTAGGACGAGCATTCGCAGACCTGGTGAAGCGGAGAGCGGACCAGGACGAGCGCAAGGCGGCGATGGAGTGCCGGGTGCCCCAGCTCTGGATTTGTCAAGTTCCACGTCATGGTATTTCGGTCCCCCGGCGAAGCACGTTTCTCGCGCTTACCGCAAGCATAGCAAAGCGCCGTGTGTCCATGGTTGCATCTGCATCGCTGTGCCCTCTTGTGCCTCTTTAGACGTCGGTCGGAGTTGCGCTCTCGGACTCCGGGTGGATCAGCAACAACAGGAACTTATCCACCAGCCCGGCGATTGGCCTGGGCAACATCCCGGTCAGAATCCTGAAGCGGTCGTGGTCTTCCGGCTCCAGCACGCGCATCAGGTAGAAGAGCCCGAAAAGAACGATAAGGGAAGCGACCCCGCCGCATAGGATGGCCCATAACGGCGTAGCAATCTGCACAACAACGTAATGCGCGGTCAAGGATGCCAGCACGCTGATAAAGGCAATCTTTGCCACCAGCAGCCAGGGAAGTTTCACCTTATAGAGGTGGATGGCGATGGCCCACATCGTGCCGACGGCCGCCGCCTGCGCCGCGCCGTTGCCGATGCATGCGCCCACCGCGCCGTGGGCCGGAATAAGATACCACGCAACGCTAATATCGATAATCCCCGCCAGTACTGTCGCAGCGATCACATAACGCTGTCGTTCCGTGCTCTCCAGGAGGCTCTGCGCGGGCGCGAGAAAGGCTTTGAACATACACAGTAGCGGAGCCAGTGCAACAACCATCGCGGCGCCCTCGAACTTGTGACCGTAGAAAAGCAGCAACGCAGGAACCGCGAGCGATGCCGCGATAAAGTGCAGTGGAATCGACAGCAAGACAAGATAGCGGAAGGCGGAAGCTGTGATAAGGGGAAGCCTGGACTTGTCGCGCCCGTACTGGGCAAAGATCGTGGCGCCGGCCGCAGCCCCAAAGATCGTAGCGACAAGCAGCAACTGTTCGGCCATGGTGAATGCCACCGAATAGTACGACACCTGGCGTATATCCGAGTAGAGATGCTTCAGAAGGATGACCTCTGAACGACTCCAAACAATTTGTGCCACAAACATGCTGGTAACACCTTGCAACGCGAAGGGCATCATGCGCTTACGCAATCCCGGCGGAAGAGCATGGGTTGTCTCCCATGCCAGCACACGCTTCATCGTTGGAAAGAAGCGCACGAGAAAATCGACGGCTCGCATGCTGAGCAGCGACGCGCCGACGCCGACAACGCCCCAATGAAAGACCACAGTTGCTGCAATTACGATGAGGTAGGTGAAGGCTGAAACGACGGAGGCCGGCATATTTTTCGACAAATCTTCCGTAGCGGCATTGGCCTGCGCCGAGATAGAGTTGACCATCGAGGGCCAGATGCTGAGCACCAGCAGGGCCGAGGCTAATTTGTAATCCGGGTTGGCGTCCCCCAGCACCCAGAAGAGAAAACCACAGGTGGCCAACGTTGCCAGGCCGGTCTGTAGCAGCAAGGTGCGGAGATATATGTACCGCGCAGTTCCCCGGTCACCCATACCTATAAACTCGGCCATGTACTTCCGGGTGGTTGCGGGAATGCCAACGCTGCCCAGACTGCTGACCAACGAAGCTATATACGAGACATAGACGAGATAGCCGTTTTTCGACGGACCCAGATAACGGTTAATCGCAATCGAAGTGAAGAGAGCAACAACGGCGCTGATGATGTTCTCGAGGCCGTACCAACCGGCATTCCGGGCGATGGTTTTGGTGTTTTTCATGTCGAAATCAACTCTGGTCCAAGAAGTATGGGCACACCATTCGTCCGCGCCAGTCAATTAGTGCATACTGGCAGCCGTCAGCACGTCGCGCACCGCCGGCTGCCATTAAAACCACATTGCCGTCTAACCCAGTCCTTGCAACGCGGCCCGCGCATCCTTTGCCGCCTGCGAATCCGGCTCCATCGAAATGGCTTTCTTAAAATGGATCGTTGCGTTGTTTCTATCTCCAAGCTTGACGTATACCATTCCCAGGTGATACTGCATGGCCGTGCTGTTTGGATTGATTTTGAGGGCGTCTTCCAGAAGATCGCGGGCGTATCCGTAGGTTCCCTTGAAGTAGTATGCCCACGCCAATGTGTCGGCGGAGTTAGGTGAATCTGGCATGCCGCGACGCGCAGTTTCCGCCAGCGACAAGGCCACATCCACGTTTTCGCCATTCTGAAGCATTAGATAGGCAAGATTGTTGGCGGCGACAGGCTGTGTGGGCTGGAGTACAAGAGCCTTCTTGTAGTAGTCCTCGGCCTTCCTTGTATCTCCGCGCGATTCCTCCAGGGTTCCAAGAATGGCCAGAGCTCCGGCATTGCTGGGATGGGCCTTCGACCATTGCTCCCAGGCGCCGATCGCATTTGCCGCCTGTCCGCGCTGAACCTGAAGCTGCGCGTAAAGTGCAACCGCCTCGCCATCATCGGGATTTACATCCATGGCTTTCTGAGCCGTAGCGGCTGCCTGATCGAGGTTCTTGTTTTGTATCTGGAACTGAGCGAGTAAATCGTAGAAGCCGCTATTCTTCGGATTCTTCGCGATTTGCGCGTTCATGCGGGCCAGTGCATGGTCCGGCTGCTTCTTGAGGAGATCGTAACCGACCAGCCCGCGCAAGGAAGCAATCGAATTGGGGTCGTACTGTAAAGCTTGTTCCAGCAGCGCGGCTCCTTCCGGGTACCGCTTTTGCGCATAGCGAAGTTCGCCGAGCATTAGATAAGCCTGTGCGCTTTGCGGGGCATTGTTCATTGCGATCTTCATGTCGGCCTCAGCCTTGTCCGNNCCATAGCTCGCCACAGATAACCGCCAGGAAAACGAGGGGCGGCGGCAATCGTCTTGTCGGCCACATCGGCCAGCATGTTCATGTCGCCCCGCTGACCTGCAATGCGCGCAAGTTCCTCCTGTGCCTCCAAGTCCCGCGGATTCAGTTGCGCCGCCATACGAAAGCTCCTCTCGGCCAGAGCGCCATCGCCCTTAACCAGGGCGGCCTTGCCCAGCCAGAACTGAATAAAGGCGTCCTTCGGGGCATCGTTCGCGGCACTTTGAAGGGCGTTGATCGCGTCAACCGACTTGCCATTGTTGAGCAATACAATTCCGTTCAACACAGCGACCTGTGGATCCTTGCCATTCTTCTTCATCAACCCGGTTACCACGGTTTGAGCGGTCGCATAGTCCTTGACTTGAAGAAGAATCCGGACGTATCCCTCCTGCACAGAAACATTCTTGGGGTACTTTTGAGCAAGGCTTGCAAACTCCGCCCTGGCTTTGTCAATCTGACCGGAAGCAGCGTAGTAGTCAGCCAGCATTCGCACTCCCTGCGGGCTGTCCGCAAGATCGTTCGAAGCCTGACGAAGCACTATCTCGGCCCTCGCCTGATCGCCTTGCTTCAAAATCACCTGAGCAAGGGCTTCCCGCGCACTTGGATTCTTCGGATCGGTAGCTACGGCACTCCAGCATACCTGCTCGGCCTCCTGCAAACGGCCGTACTTGACATAGAAAGAGGCGAGCAGCAGTTTGGCATTCACAGACTTCGGATCGAGCGCAACCGACTTCTTCATTTC
>PMYF01000415.1:0-8230 GCA_003171295.1 Acidobacteriota bacterium
GTATTTTGAAGACGACGCGCACGGGCAATGGGCGCCGCGAAAGTTATGAGCACATTCCCATGCCCAGGATGACCAACACCTATATGCTGGCGGGCGAGGACACTTCCGAAGACGTCATCCGCTCCGTGCGGCGCGGGCTTTATGCGGTCAACTTCGGCGGCGGACAGGTGGACATCACCAACGGTAAGTTCGTGTTTTCAGCTTCGGAAGCGTACCTGATCGAAGACGGCAGGGTGACGGCGCCGGTGAAAGGCGCCACGCTGATTGGTGATGGCCCGACGGTGCTGACTCGCGTGACCGCCGTGGGGAACGATCTGAAGCTCGACCCGGGAATCGGCACGTGCGGGAAGGACGGGCAGAGCGTGCCGGTGGGGGTGGGCATTCCCACCATCAAGATCAGCCAATTGACTGTGGGCGGTACGGCGGCCCGCAGCACGCTCTCTTTTACGTAGAGGTCGAGACGGTCGGGCCCGGGATTCCTTATATCCAACGGCCCTGGATTGCACATGGCGGAAGAACAACTGGAAGGCATCGCAGTGGATCTGGTGAGCCGCGCCATGCGTGGCGGAGCGACGGCGGCTGACGTTATCGTGCACGAGGCCGATGATTTCTCCACCGCGCTGCGGCTGGGCAACATCGAGAGTTTGAAGGAGGCGGCGTCAAAGGTCCTGGGTTTGCGTGTTTTCCTCGGCGCGCGCAACGCCACATCCTTCTCGAGCGATTTTTCCCGCGCCTCACTGGAGAGGCTGGTGGGGCGTGCGATCGCGATGGCGCACGTCACTTCGGAAGACCCTGCCAGCGGCCTGCCGGAGGCCGCGCTGCTCGGGTGCCACGCAGGCGAGTTGGGACTTTACTCGGAGGACGTCGCCGCGCTTCCCACTGAGACCCGCATTGACATTGCGCGGCGTGCCGAGCAGGCGGCGCTCAGCGCCGATGTCCGCATCAAAAACTGCGAGGGTGCGTGGTTTGAAGCGAGCGTGGGGCGGAAGGCTTATGCAAACTCGCTGGGGTTTGCAGGAAATTATCGGTCATCGTATTGTGCCGTCTCTGTCGCCCCCGTGGCTGAGGATGGCGGAATGCAGCGGGATTACTGGTACTCCGTCGCGCGCCGCGCCGACATGCTGGAAAACCCCGAGGCCGTCGGCCGCAAAGCCGCGGAGCGGGCCTTGCGTAAGCTCGGGGCGCGCAAGATGGCCACCTGCCAGGTCCCGGTGATTTTCGATCCGGAAACCGCGCGTTCATTGGTCAGTCACATTTTCGAGGCGGTGCGCGGGGATGCAATCTATCGCAGCGCCTCGTTTCTGACCGGCAAACTGAATCAGAAGATTGCCCACGACCAGGTGACCATCCTCGACGACGGGCTGCGCGCGGGCGGGTTCGGTACGCGCCCCTTCGACGACGAGGGAATACCTGCCTCGGTCACTCCCGTGATTGAAAACGGCGTGCTCACGAATTACCTCCTAAACTGCTACACAGCGCGCAAGCTGAATCTAAGGACGACCGGCAACGCGGCGCGGGGAGTCTCCGGACCACCCCAGGTGGGACCGAAGAATTTCTATCTGGCCCCCGGCACGCAGAGTCCCGAGGAGATCCGGAAGGCGGTCAAGGCCGGCTTCTACGTGACCGACCTGATCGGCTTCGGCGTTAATATTGTGACAGGCGATTATTCCCGCGGCGCTGCGGGGATGTGGATTGAAAACGGTGAATTCGCCTTCCCCGTCGAAGAGGTCACCATTGCGGGAAACCTGGCGGAAATGCTTGGCCACATTGAGATGGTGGGCTCCGACCTGGAGTTTCGCAGCGCCTTGGCGGCCCCCACCTTGCTGGTTTCAGGCCTGACCGTGGCAGGAACCTGATTGACCATCATGTCTCGCAACAACCGTGGTGTTTCATTTCTGACCATCATGCTGTGCATAGGTGTGCTCCTGGCGGGAGTTGTTGCTGCCGTTTTGCTGGTACAACGCCCACCCTCATCCGGAACGGCTTCCGTGGTCTCTGCACGGCAAGTGCCCAGCTTAGAGCAGAAAGCCTACTTTGGGTCTCTGGAGTTCAGTGATCTGCATATGAGCGCGGCGGAAAACTTTTTGGGCAATACCGTGACCTACCTGGATGGGCGCGTGGGGAACCAAGGGACAAAGACGCTTCGGCGCCTTGATGTGGAGTTGGACTTCGTCGACACGCTCAACCAGGTTGTGCTGCGCGAGACGGCCCACCCGCTTACGAATCGCGCGGCGCCCTTGAGGCCGGGCGAGGCGCGCCCCTTTCGGGTCACGTTTGAGCACATGCCGGTGGATTGGAACCAGGCTCCGCCGACCATCACGCCTGTATGCGCGGAATTCTGATCTATAGAAGGTGCTGCGGCGGGTCCGACCTCCGGGTTTTGAGGTCAGAGGACCAGGGGATGGTCAGCGGCCCAGCTCCAGGCGCCGGTAAAGGGGTTCGGGAAGGCCCGCTTGCTTCATTTTGGCCTGCGTTGTGGCCAAGTCATATTGTACTCGGTAATACTCAACTTGGGCCTTGTCCATGTCGAGTATGGCAAAGGCGGCTCGCCTGTCTCCGTCACGGGGCTGGCCGACCGAGCCGGGATTAATGAGGTAGCGTGCCGAGTTCTCGAGAGGTAGAGTCAGGGTCAGCCCATCCGGTTTAGAGGGGAATCGGACGGATTGAAAACGGCCTGTGGGGGTTAGCATAAAACCACCCTGATAATGGGTATGGCCGTAGCAAACGATTTGAGTCTCAGGGCCGCGGAGCAGAGGCAGCGCTTGGCCGGGGCCGAGAATATACTCGTCTTCATCAACGGGTGAACCGTGCACGAGTATGAAGCTTTCCATCATCTTGGGACCGGTGGGAAGCGAGCGAAGGTACTCGATATGCTCGGGCGTGAGGGCCTCGCGGGTCCATTGGGTGGCAAGACGTGCGAAAGGATTAAATTCGGATGCATCGTCGAGTCCGCAGCACGCCTTGTCGTGATTGCCGCGGATGATGACTTGGGTAAGCCCCCGGACCTTCTCAATTACTTCATTCGGATTCGGACCATACCCCACTAAGTCACCCAGGCAAACCGCTTGATCATGTTTTCCCTGGGCGACTTCGAGACAGGCGTCGAGTGCCTCGATGTTAGAATGGACATCACTGAGAAGTAGATACCTCAAGGCTACCCCTAGCGAGCCACATTATAGTCGAGATGAAGGGGAAGGGACACAAAATCAACCCACCCGGAAAAACGGAAGAGGAGCTTTACGGAAACTCGGAAGGCACGCGCGATGAATTTTGACCCATTCGCCGGAATCCGATAAAATTACAGGTCTCAGGCGGTGCTGGGTGGGCCGCCTGAGTGGAAAACATGTTGCGTTTTGAGACAGCAGGTGAGTCGCATGGCCAAGGGTTGATCGCGATCCTTTCCGGACTGCCGGCAGGACTGTGTATCGATTTCGACTTCGTGAACCGTGACCTGAGACGCCGTCAGGGTGGCTACGGGCGTGGCGGGCGCATGAAGATCGAATCCGACACCGCGCAGTTCCTTTCCGGTGTGAGGCATGGCCAGACCATCGGCTCGCCGATCGCCATCTTGATTACGAACCAGGACTGGGAAAACTGGAAGGAGGCGATGGCGGTTGAAGATCACCCCGAATCGCGCGCCCGGTACAAACCGCTTTCGCCCCCTCGGCCGGGCCACGCGGACCTGGCCGGATGCCTGAAGTATAACTTTAGGGAAGCACGGTACGTTTTGGAGCGCGCCAGCGCTCGCGAGTCCGCGGCACGCGTGGCCGTGGGCGCCGTGGCAAGGCTCTTTCTAAAGAGCCTGGGGATGGATGTGGCAAGCCACGTGGTGGCGCTCGGCCGAGTAGCACTCGGGGGTGAGCCAGTGCCATTCGAAAAGGTGCTGGCCCTGCAGGAGCGCGCGGACCTGGTGCTGGCGTGTGTGGATACGACGGTTGAAATCCGCATGCAGGAAGAGGTGGACCGGGCCATTGAAAGCCGTGACACGGTAGGCGGGGCGTTCGAAGTGATCGTACGGGGCGTGCCCCCCGGCTTGGGGTCCTGCGCACAATGGGGCGAGCGGCTCGACGGCCAGTTGGCACAGGCTGTGATGTCGATTCAAGCCGTGAAAGCCGTGGAAATCGGCAGCGGCGTCGCGAACGCGACGGCCATGGGCTCGACCGTCCACGACGAGATCGGTTACGACCGCAAGCATGCACGTTTTACACGTAAATCGAATCGCGCGGGCGGGCTAGAGGGCGGAATCACGAACGGCGAAGACATTGTCGTGCGAGGTTACTTAAAACCGATTTCGTCTCTGCGCCGTCCGCTTGAATCCGTGGATTTCGAAAGTAAGGAGACTGTGAAGGCCGCCTACGAGCGCTCGGACGTGTGTGTAGTGCCGGCCGCGGGCGTCGTGGGCGAGGCGATGGTGGCGCTTACTTTGGCGCGCGCTTTTCTCGAGAAGTTTGGTGGTGACTCGATGGAAGAGACGCGCCGCAATTTTACCGGGTACCAGGAGCAAGTTCGTCGTTTCTGAGAATGCACCATACGGCCTTGTTAATCCTGATGGTGCCTCACACTTCGAACTTCGAAATCTCAAAATGATTTATCCCATTGTCAAATATGGCCAGGAAGTTCTTGAAAGGCCGACAAACCCCGTCTGCGAGTTCAACAGCAATTTGGAGAAGCTGGTGGCCGATATGTTCGAGACCATGTACGCAGCGAACGGAGTTGGCCTGGCGGCGCCGCAGATTGGCCTTCCTTTGCGGCTGTCCGTGATTGATGTGAGCGTGGGCGAAGATTCGGACGCCAAGCTGGTCCTGGCCAATCCCGTGATCGTTACGCTGGAGGGGGAACAGGCGCAGGAAGAAGGCTGCTTAAGCCTGCCGGATTTTCGCGCCAAGACGCCGCGTCCCGAGCGCGTGACGGTGCGGGCGCAGGACATCCACGGCCAGGAGTTTACCAAGACCGGCGAGGGCTTGCTGGCCCGTGCCCTCTGCCATGAGATAGACCACCTGGACGGTAGGTTGTTCATCCACCATGTTGGCCGCCTCAAGCGTGAGTCCATCAAGCGGAAAGTGCGCCAAATGATGAAAGCCGGCGAGTGGTAAACCGGAGGCGCAGGGGCAGCAGGACCCCAGGGCTTTCCATTCGCCCCAGACTTGAGGTGCAGCCCGGCGGCTGGGTATTGAACCTCCCCACAGATCGTCTCGATTCATGAAACTTCTTTTCTGCGGCACGCCCGAGTTTGCGGTACCCACCCTGGAAAGGCTCATCGCGGAGAAATTTGTTATCGATCTGGTGGTGACAAATCCCGACGAAGCGAGCGGGCGTGGGTACGAGCTGAAGGCGCCGCCGGTTAAGCAAGTGGCTTGGCGCGCCGGGCTGGAAGTATTCCAGCCCGCGACGTTGAAAGAGCCCGCCGCGGTGGCGTTCCTCTCACGCTACCGGCCTGACGCAATCGTGGTCGTGGCCTACGGGCACCTCATCCCGAAATGGTTAATTGATCTCCCGCGATGGGGATGCATCAACCTACACGCATCGCTGCTGCCCAAGTATCGCGGGGCGGCGCCGATTCACTGGGCGCTGATTCGCGGCGAAGCCGTAACCGGAGTGACCAGTATGCGGATCGATGCGGGGTTGGACACCGGAGACATCCTGCTGAAGGGAGAAGTCGAAATTCTGGACGATGACACCACGGAAACTTTGGGGGCGCGCTTAAGCCTCCTGGGCGCAGATTTGATGGTTGAAACACTTCGGAACCTCGAGCGCGGCGACCTTCAAGCTCAGCCGCAGGATCATGCGCAGGCAACCCACGCACCTATTCTGAAGAAAGAAGACGGGAGGATAGATTGGGCGCTTCCCGCAGAGGAGATTTGGAACCGCATCCGTGGCTTACGTCCCTGGCCTGGCGCTTATACGACTTTTCGCGGCAAGAACCTTCACATTTGGGCCGCAGCCAGGCCGGTTGCAGGCGAGCCAGGCTCTCTTGAGCCCGGGACGTTGACGGCTGATCACGGGAGACTCTTCGTGGCCTGCGGCCAGGGGACGTGGCTGGAGGTGAAGGAGGGTCAACTGGAAGGGCGGAACCGCCTTCCGGCCCGCGATTTTCTGAATGGGGTGAAAATCCTGTCTGGCGAAAAAGTCGAATGCATAGCGAATCGTGAAGGGTGAATAGTGAATTCTGGCTGGCCGGTCCGTTGAATAGACCACGGTTCTGCATTCCAATGATGCGGAATTCATTGTTCAGAATTTGTAGCTCTCCATGCCTGTTTCCCCCGCCCGAAAAACTGCATATGAAGTCCTCCGTCGTGTAGACACCGGCCGGGGCTTCGCTGTGAATTTGCTGCAAAGCCAGGAAGTTTCTGCGTTGAAAGAGGCTGACCGGCGCCTTGCGACGGAACTTGTGATGGGCGTGCTGCGCTGGCGTGGCGAACTCGATTTCCAGATTGAGCAACTCTCGGGGAGGATCGTGACGAGTTTCGATCCGGAAGTGGTGGCCGTCCTCAGGATGGGCATCTACCAGGTTCAATTTCTTGAGCGCGTCCCCAAGCCTGCGGTGGTCAACGACGCCGTCGAACTCACCAAGGCCGCTCGCAAGCGTTCCGCGACGGGGCTGGTGAATGCCGTGCTAAGGAAGTGCAAACCGCCGGCCGCGCGGCGCGGCCAGGTTCGATTCGCAGAGTTGGGACCGGAAGGAATCGACGCTATCGAGCGCGCCGTTCCTCACTGGCTTTTCGAGCGCTGGGCAGCGAAGGAATGGCCGCTCTTTGGCAGTGCTGAAACCCCTGGGAGTGCCCAAACCGCGCTCCGTTTGGCTTGGGCGAGTACGCAAGTCCCCCCCACTACTTTGCGCATGACGGGCATGAACGTTGATCGGCGGACTCTGGTCGCCGAGCTTGCGCACGAAGGGATCTCAGCCTTGCCCGATGAGTTCGGCAGATTCGCCCTGCTGATGAAATCCGGGAACGTTCTTTCCTCTCAAGCGTGGCGCGAGGGCCGAGTCGTTATACAGGATGAGGCCTCACAACTTGTTGCCGAACTGGTTGAGCCGAGAGCTGGGCAGCGCGTGCTCGATCTCTGTGCAGCGCCGGGAATGAAGGCGGCCTTGCTCGCGCAGTTGATGGAGCGTGGGGCTTTGGTGGTATGCGACCGGAGCGCCTCAAGGCTGCGAACGCTCGGAAGACTTGTACCGTCGCAGGTTCCAAGTGGCGTTCAATTGCGCCTGGTCCGACTTGACGCCACGCGAGATTTGCCTTTCGGAATTTTGTTCGACCGCATTCTTCTGGATGCTCCGTGCTCGGGGACGGGAACGCTGGCGCGCAATCCCGAGATCAAGTGGCGACTCTCGATGCGCGACGTCGTGCGACAAGCCGAGATGCAAACGAAAATGCTTCGTAACGCGCTGCCGCGGCTCGCACCCGCGGGAAGGCTCGTTTACGCAACCTGTTCTTTGGAACCCGAGGAAAACGAGCAGGTCGTGGAAGGCGTGCTGAGTGCGATGCCTGCCTTCCGGAAGCTTACCCGTGCCGAGCTTTCCGGCGAATTTCCCGCCTGGGTGTCGTTGGTTGATGGCCACGGCTACTTTCGCACACGTCCTGATCTTCACCCGATGGACGGTTTTTTTGCTGCGGTAGTAGTTCGCAACACCTGATCCCCCAGGCCCAATGTCACGCGGCGCCTATTTCCTGACGAGTTCGTTCTTCACGATCTGTCCGTCCTTCATCACGAATTGCACGTGCTCGAGGACGGAAACGTCCGAGGTGGGATCTCCTTCGACGGCGATCAAGTCGGCGAGCTTGCCGGGCTCGATAGCCCCCACACGATCCGCCCAGCCAAGCAGGTCCGCAGCGTTCACTGTGGCCGATTGAATGGCCTGCATGGGAGTGATGCCGAACCTGACCATGGTGGAGAACTGTTTGGCGTTCCGCCCGTGCGGATAGACACCGGCATCGGTACCGAAGGCGATTTTTACGCCGGCCTGGGCGGCTCGGCGAAAGCCTTCGCGCTGCTGCTGCCCAATCATGCGCTCCTTATTGAGCATCTCATCTGTGAAGCCATATTCTTTTCCCTGACCCAGGATGAAGTCATCGTTGTAGATATCCGCAACAAGATAGGTTCCATGCTGCCTCATGGCCGCGATACCGGCGTCGTCAATCAAGCTGCCGTGCTCGATGGAATCCACGCCGGCGTTCGTGGCGTCGAGGATGGCTTGGGTCCCGTGCGCGTGCGCGGCCACCTTGCGGCC
>PMYF01000415.1:8244-17833 GCA_003171295.1 Acidobacteriota bacterium
TCCGCGCCGTACTTCACGGTTTCGCGGACTTTTGCCATGACTGCGGGAACGCCATCGGCAACGCCCTCCGCGTGATAGTTGAATTGGGGCGCCAGGAGATTCTCGTCGCAATGACCGCCGGTGATGCCGAGCGTCGGCCCGGAGACTAACATGCGCGGTCCGGGAACATCGCCGGAATTGATGGCGTCGCGCAACGCCACGTCGGAATAACCGGACGCGCCCAGGTTGCGGACCATGGTGAAGCCGGCTTCCAGCGTGATGCGCGCGTTCTTGGCGCCGGTTAGGGCTTCCCGGGGAATGGAAATACCGAGGGAAGGATAGCCGGTCTCACGCGGATCTCCTGTCAGGTGCGTGTGGCAATCGATGAGACCGGGCAGCAAAGTTGCGGACCCGAGATCGATGACCATGGCCCCGGACGGAACGGCGACTTCAGTTGAAGGGCCGACCCTTTGAATGCGGTCGCCGGAAATGAGCACGGTCTGGCCGCCATTGACGCGGCCGCCGCGAGCGTCCACGACATGTGCGACTTTCAAGGCGATAACGGGGATGCCCGATTTGGGTTGTTGGGAAAAGACTACTGTGGAAAGCAGGAAGGGCAGGAAGACAAGGCGTGAAATTCGAAGCATGGTTACTCCCGGGGGCTGAGTTGATCGAGCGGTTTGCGGCTGTATGAAGGTTGGAATTATGGCACAAGCCAGCGTCCGGGCCAATACTTCCGAAGAGCGACTGGCGTGTCGAGCGTCTGTGATAACATGGTCGCTCAAACATCAATTCTGGAGGGCGCGATGGATTTACAGGGAAAACGCATTGCAGTCTTGGTGGCGGATCTTTATCAGGAGATGGAGGTTTGGTACCCGCTGCTACGTTTCCGGGAGGATGGGGCGGAGACTCTGGCCGTGGGTGCAGAAGCTGGGATGACCTATGCGAGCAAGAAAGGTTACCCGGTGGTCGCTGACCAGTCCATCTCCAAAGTCAGCGCCCGGGATTTCGATTGCGTGGTCATCCCAGGTGGCTGGGCGCCTGACATGCTACGTCAGGACGAGCGCATGCTCGACTTCGTGCGAGAAATGGACAAATCCGGGAAGATCGTCGCTGCCATCTGCCACGCCGGCTGGGTGTTGTGCTCGGCTGGTATCCTACGAGGGCGCAAGGCTACGTGTTTCCGGGCGATCAAGGATGACGTGATTCATGCCGGTGCGCGGTATCTGGATGAAGAGGTTGTGGTGGACGGCAACCTGATTACCTCGCGCGTGCCTACGGATTTGCCGGCGTTCTGCCGGGAAATCATCAAGTCTCTCAAGACGCGCGCGGTGGCCCCGTCTGCCGCACGCGCCTGAGCGGCAGTTCGTTAATGCTTCCAGCTTCGTTGGAAGCATTACGATGTCCCCCTGAGTTTACTTATTGTGATACGTAATAGACGTGTCATATCCCGGAAACCTGTACCGAGGAGAAATTATGCGAAGACATCGAACGAATTTTTCATTCTTGCTGAGCTTGTTCGTCTTCGCGACGTAAAGCATTACGAAAGTTGCGGAGGCAAGAGCCCCGAGAAAGGGGAAATTGCTCTACATGACACTGACCAAGGGCTATCATCACGAGAGCATTGAGGTTTCGAAGCAGATCCTCAAAGACATGGGTGACAGATCCGGAGCCTTTGAGCTTACCGTAACCGAGGACGTGGGGGCCTTTACCAAGGGGAATCTGAAGAAATACAACGCCGTGATGTTTGACACGACGGGTGAACTGCCGATGAGCGACGAAGAGAAGAATACCTTGGTGGCTTTCCTTAAATCCGGTCACGGATTCGTGGGGGTCCACAGCGCCACCGATACTTTCTACCAGTGGGGTACGTACAACAACATCATAGGCGGCTACTTCAACGGTCACCCCTGGCATACCCAGGTGACTGTCGACGTAGTCGACCCGAACAGTAAGCTTGTAAGCTCGCTTGGCAAGTCATTTCAGATTAATGATGAGATTTACCAGGTGAGCGACTTCAAGCCCGACAAGTCTCATTTCCTGCTCAAGCTTGACCCGGAGTCGGTGGATGTGAAGAAAGAGGGAGTCCACATCCGCTATTACGGATGGCCGATTGCGTGGACGCGAAAGTTCTGCAAGGGACGTGTCTATTACAACGGTCTGGGGCACGGCGACTGGGTCTGGAAAGATCCCCGTTACCAGGAAATGCTTCTGAATGGCATCAAGTGGGTCATGCGTCAGACCAATTAATCTGATGGTAAGCAACTGAAGTAATGTATGGCCAGGGAGTTCCCAGCGGAGGACGGCGGAAAATCCCGTGGGTCGGCGATCAGGTGGAACGGAATTTAGGGAACGGCCAGCCCGAATTTCGGACCATTGTAGTTGCGGGCGGGGTTCTAACCCTGCGGTTACCCGATCTTTCCAATTATTCCAGTGAACTTAACAACAGGGTTGGCGCCGTTTTCAGAGTAGTGCTACTACCGCCGGCCATCGTGTTCTGGCACAGACCCTAGAGCCCTTTCTTTCCGACGGCCCAAAGGGAATAGCTGGTGAGGAACTCGGGCTTGGTGAAGGGGTGAAAGTTCCTTTTTCAGCTTCTCCTCAAGAATCTCCAGTTGCGCGAGAATCCCTGTGTACAAGGCCAGCATCCGACAGAGCACAATCTGGACGATTGCATCCTGGATGGCCGGAGCGCTGGCTCTTTGTCTGCTCTGCCGGCCAACTGCGGGGCAAGACGCGCCTCCGGACAAGACCAATGACCCGGAGCGGTGGAGTATCCACGCGCAGGCCACATCGGTCGCTGACACGCATGGATCTTTTGCGTCCCTATACTCTGGCGCGAACAGTCTTGACCCCAGGGCTGAAACCAAGGCGTCGCTGACCACAACATTCTTCCTGGGGCTGAGAATTCGGAAAGGGCTCGATATTTACGTTGACCCGGAACTGGCGGGAGGTGAGGGCTTGAGCCACGTGACCGGCATGGCGGGGTTTCCGAATGGAGAAATCACCAGAGTCACGAGTGCAACTCCGAAGCCCTATCTCGCACGTGCCTTCATCCGGCAGACGTGGGCGTTGGGTGACGAGGAAGAACGAATCGAAGGAGATGCCAACCAGCTTGCGGGGAACCAGCCCGAATCTCGTTTGACCTTAATCTTTGGAAAGATGAGCGTCACGGATATTTTCGACACCAACGCTTACAGTCATGACCCGCGCGGGCAATTTATGAACTGGGCGCTGATGGACAACGGGGCTTTTGATTATCCCGCCGACACGCGGGGCTATACCTGGGGGGCAGCCCTGGAATTGAACCAAATGCTCTGGGCGGTTCGGGTGGGGAGTTTCCTCGTTTCGACCTACGCCAATGGTCTGCCCTTGGACCGGCATTTCCGGACCAACAATGGCGAGGTCGGGGAAGTGGAGCTACGCCCAAAGCTGTTTGGTCAGTCGGGCAAAGTCAAATTCCTGGCCTATGTCAATCAGGCCAACATGGGAACTTACCGTTTGGCGCTTCAGGAGATGCCCGCGGACCCGGTTGTGACGCTGACCCGGCGCCCGGGGACGGTGAAGTACGGATTCGGTCTCAATGCGGAACAGCCACTGACCCCGAATCTTGGCGTATTCCTGCGCTGGGGTTGGAATGACGGCAAGACTGAATCCTGGGAGTTCACGGAGATTGATCGCACCGGGCAGGCGGGCCTGCAATGGATGGGCAAGCGATGGGGTCGGCCGAAGGACGCGGTGGGTGTGGCGGGTGTCATGAACGGTCTTTCCCAGGATCACCGCGAGTACTTGGCGGCAGGCGGGCACGGATTCATCATCGGGGATGGCCATCTCAATTATGCCTCTGAACGGATCCTGGAGGCTTACTATGCCTGGAACGCCGTCAAGTTTACGACTCTGACGCTCAACTACCAGTTCGCCGCGAATCCCGCATTCAACCGCGACCGGGGCCCGGTCTCGATTTGGTCCATGCGGATTCACTTTGAGTTTTAAGTCCCAGGAGGGTTGGAACGGAATGAAAATTGCCCACCTCGCAGTTTTTTGCGCAGGGAATGCGGTTTTCTCTTGACAAGGGAATCGCCCCCCTCGTATTAAGGGTAATTGAGTAGTTCTCAAGCGCTTGGCCGCGCGGCTGGAGCATTTTAAGACGGTTTGACCTCGTTAGGCGAGGTTACCACGCAAACACAAGCCACTGCCCGGAAACCCGGAGACGGGCCAACGGGTGGAGCAGGCATGGTCGGATTAAGGCTTTGCCTAATGTGGCTATCCCGAAACGGCGGGACTCTACGTTGTGTGGAGCCAAAGCTCTTACCAGGAGGTTTCCCGATTCGGGGCAACGCCTTGGATCGGACGGATCGCCCCGTGGGAGCCTGGGCTCCCCGGGGCGTTTGAGTTTTTGGGGCAGTCTGGGCGTTGAAGAACTTGTGGGGACACTGCGAGCTCACCTCGGCAGGGCTGACGCTGACATGCTCATATGCAGCCGAGGCGAAGCTATGGTAAGGCAGTCTCGGCAGCAGAGAGGCCGACGATGATCTACTTCACGGAATTGCAGAATCTTCCCATGTATGGAGCGAAGGGCGAGTACTTGGGGCACCTGGAAGACATGTGCGTCGACCCCAGCCAGAACCCCACGCGAGTGGCGTCCTATCTGGTGCGGACACCCAAGAAGAAATTGCAGTGTATAACGCATGAGCAAATGCAATCGCTTTCGGTGCGCGCCGGCCAGACGACCGTGCCACGTGACGAGGTGCGTTGTTATGCGCCGGATGAGGGGCTGATCCATATCAAGAAGGANNGACATCGAGCCCAGGAACGGGCACACCGAGCTCCGTATCGTCGCGGTCAGTGTGGGGTTGGCAGCGGCGGTCCGGAGGTTGCTCCAGGGGATCATGGCAAAGCACAACATTCGGTTGCTCACGAATCTTCTTCCCACGCGGACCATTCTCTGGGAATTGATGAATCTAATTGAGTCGGATCCCGCACGGCGCGTAAAGTTGCGCATTTCCTATGACCGGCTGGCAGAACTCCACCCTGCCGATATCGCCGACATTCTCGAGGATCTGAGCCACAACGAGCAGAAGGCATTGATCGAATCGTTGGACGACGAAACCGCAGCTCACGCGCTGTCTGAGATACCCACGAAGATGCAGGCCGATCTGCTGGAGAGTATCTCGCCCGAGAAGGCGGCCGACATCGTGGAGGAGATGCCTCCCGATGAAGCTGCGGACGTCTTGAACCAACTTTCCCCCGAGACTTCAGCAGGACTGCTGGCAGATATGGGAAAGGAAGAGGCCCAAGAGGTGAGGGAACTGCTGGGGTTCGAAGAGAATACTGCCGGCGCACTCATGACCACGGAGTATGTGGTCGTCCACGACAGCGCCACGGTGACGGGAGCCATAGAAGCTTTGAAGAACTTTGAGGGGCCGATCGAATCAATCCACATGATTTATCTCATCGATAATAATGTGGTTTTGACCGGAGCGGTCCCCATCGCACGCATCGTTTTGGCGGACGCCAACTCACCCCTCAAGGGCTTCTCGATGGATCCCCTCATCTCCGTACAGGCGCAAAAAGACGCGAGATCTGTCGTGGACCTTTTTCATAAGTACAACCTCATGTCACTTCCGGTTGTTGACGAGGAAGGGCATCTGCTTGGCATTGTCACGGCCGACGACGTGCTGGAAATTGCAATCAACCGCAAGTAGTTGTTCTGGGGATCTGTCGCGGTGAGCCAAAAGAACTTTCGCCACTTTCGTGCCCGGTTCTTGATCTTCCTGGCTGTCCTCGGGCCTGGCATTATCACCGCCAGCGTCGATAACGATTCCGGCGGGATCTACACCTACTCGGTGGCGGGAGCAAGCTATGGGTATTCGCTCCTTTGGACTCTGATTCCTATTACGGTCGCGCTGATTGTCGTGCAGGAGATGGTTGCCCGCATGGGGGTGGTGACCGGCAAAGGCTTATCCGACCTCATCCGGGAGGAGTATGGCTTCCGGACTACCTTTCTCCTGATGGCGGCGCTGCTGGTAACCAATTTTTTGAATACGGTAGCGGAGTTTGCAGGCCTCGCGTCGGGCATGGCCGTTTTCAACGTCAGCCGTTTCGTAGCCGTGCCCCTCGGCGCCATCCTTGTTTGGTCGCTGGTCGTGAAGGGAACCTATCAGACTGTTGAGAAGGTGTTTCTCGGCGCTTGTGTCTTCTATGTGGTTTATCCTATCTCGAGTTTTCTAGCCAACCACGATTGGTCGCAGGCTATGATCAGCACCGTCAAGCCTACCTTCCACTTCAGTGGCTCCTACTTCTATATCGTCACAGGGCTGGTGGGAACCACCATCGCACCCTGGATGCAGTTTTACCTTCAATCTGCCGTGGTTGAAAAGGGTATCAAGATCAAGAACTACCGCTATTCGCGGTTGGACGTCATTGCGGGTTGTTTCGTCACGGATATCGTGGCCTTCTTTATCATTGTGGCCTGCGCGGCAACGATTTACCTGAGCGGGCACCGCGACATTGCGAACGCCGCCGATGCGGCGCTGGCGTTGCGGCCTTTGGCGGGCCCCGCTGCCAGCGCTTTGTTTGCCTTGGGGCTGTGCAACGCCTCGCTCTTTTCGGCCTCGATTCTTCCTCTGTCAACCGCTTACAGCGTCGCGGAAGCTCTGGGGTTGGAGTCTGGCGTCAACAAACGCTTTGCTGAGGCTCCGGCCTTCTACTGGCTCTACACGGGCCTGATCGGCTTGGGGGCCTTGACCGTAATGATCCTGAGCGAGGCAAAGCAGATTCCCATCATCCTGTTCTCCCAGGTCGCCAACGGCGTCCTCTTACCATTTGTTCTGATCTTCATGTTGCAGCTTATCAATCGGAAGGACTTGATGGGGGAACACGGCAATACGCGGGTGCTCAACATCATCGGCTGGACCACTTGCGTCGTTATGATTGTCATGACAATTCTGGGTGTTGTTAGCGTAGTCTTTCCTGGGCGTCTCCCGACATAACCCTTCCGTCAACGAAGACCAGAGAAGGGAACGTACAGATAGGGTCTCATTCCCCCGGCGGATGGGGAGGAGGGGGGCTCTCGCTCGGCAACTCCCCGGATGATGCCGTGCGGGGCTTGGTAACCGATGGCAAATAGTTGCTATAGCGCCGGTCTGCGACCGGCGTCCTTCGGCGCTAATCCCGACACAAACCATCGGGACAAGTAGAGCGACGCTACAAGAAAGGACCGTCACTATATTCCGCAATTATCATTAGGAGAGTGGTGTGTTGAAGGGCAGACGTTTTCGCAATCTCCGGGCCCGGGCACTGATTTTCCTGGCCGTCCTCGGCCCGGGAATCATTACCGCAAACGTCGATAACGATGCAGGGGGCGTCTACACGTATTCCGTGGCGGGGGCGAAGTTTGGATTCTCGCTGCTCTGGACACTGATTCCGATCACAGTAGCCTTAATCATCGTGCAGGAGATGGTGGGTCGCATGGGCGTGGTCACCGGCAAAGGACTGGCCGACTTGATCCGTGAGGAATATGGCTTTCGAATCACATTCATATTGATGGTTTTGCTCATCATTACGGACCTGGGGAATACGGTATCGGAGTTCGCCGGCCTGGCTTCCGGCATGTCGGTTTTTCACATGAGCCGGTTCGTTGCCGTCCCACTGGGGGCAATCCTAGTGTGGCTGTTGGTAGTGAAGGGAAGCTACCGGTATGTGGAGAAAGTCTTCCTGGCGGCCTGCGTGATTTATCTCGCCTATCCGGTTTCCTGCTTCTTGGCGCATCCTGATTGGCCGGCCTCGCTTCTCAGCACCGTGAAACCGTCTTTCCATTTCACTTCCGGTTACCTGTATATGATTATCGGACTGGTGGGGACCACGATTGCTCCCTGGATGCAATTCTATTTGCAGTCTGCAGTGGTCGAGAAAGGCGTGAAGGTCAAGGATTACTTATACTCCCGGATGGACATCATCACCGGTTGCATCATCACCGATGTGGTGGCCTTCTTCATCATCGTTGCCTGCGCTGCCACCATTTACGTAAGCGGGCACCGCGAAATTCGCGATGCCGCCGATGCGGCGTTGGCCCTGAGGCCCCTGGCTGGTCATGCCGCCAGTGCCCTGTTCGCCGTGGGGCTCTGCAACGCCTCGTTATTCTCGGCCTGCATCCTGCCCCTAGCCACCGCCTACTATGTCTGCGAGGGGCTGGGGCTGGAATCTGGCATCAATAAACGCTTCAGCGAAGCACCGGCCTTCTATTGGCTTTACACCAGTCTGATCTTCCTGGGCATGCTGGTCGTAATCCTGCTCAGCGAGGCTCAGCAGGTTCCCATCATCCTGCTTTCTCAGGTTGCCAACGGTGTCTTGCTGCCCTTCGTCGTCATCTTCATGTTGCAGTTGACCAACCGCGAAGACATCATGGGGAAGTACCGCAACGGCCGCTTCTTCAACGTCATTGCCTGGATAACCTGTGTGGTGATGGTGGCATTGACATTGCTCTTGCTGGTCACCAGTTTCTTCCCAAACACGCTGCCCGCCGGCTGACTCTCCGGCGGTGGTTACCTTGGCACAAGCGTGTTCCGCTTTGCCTGGCCCCGCCGCGTTCTGCTTGCGGTTAACATGGGTGTGTGTTAGCGTTTTTTCTTGAGCTGAGAGATTCACAAGGTCTTAGTCCCCGTGAAGACGGAACCGATTGACGCCGATCTCCTGACCCAGATTGAAGTTGACCGCTTGCCCCAGCACATTGCTGTTATCATGGATGGGAACGGGCGATGGGCCAAGCGTCGGCGGTTGCCCCGTATCGCCGGCCATCGCGCGGGAATCAACGCGGTCCGGCAAGTGGTGGAAGCGTGTGCGCGCCTGGGCGTGCCTTACCTGACCCTATATGCATTATCTTTGGAGAACTGGAAGCGCCCGCAAACGGAAATCAAGCTCCTGATGGGTTTGCTGCGTGAGTACCTGAAGAAGGAAATCGGTGAGCTGAACCGGCAGAACATTCGGCTGGGGGTNNCGGGAATGCGGCTGACTTTGGCGCTGAACTACGGGGCGCGAGCCGAATTGGTTGATGCCGTAAGCGAATTGCTCGCCAACTCGACGCGGAACGGATCCGTGACGATTGACGAGGCCGTGCTGAGCGCGCATCTCTATACGCGTGACCTGCCGGACCCTGACCTTTTGATCCGGACCAGTGGGGAGTTGCGCCTGAGCAACTTTCTGCTCTGGCAAGTTGCTTACGCCGAACTTTGGGTGACGGAAACCCTCTGGCCCGACTTCAGGCAGAAGGACTTGTTTCAGGCGATCATTGATTTTCAGAAACGGGAGCGCCGTTACGGTGGATTGGGCTTGGGGTAAAGGGATGGCACGTGCCTCCCCCTTCCCGGCATCTCCCTCGTGCTGCTGCTCGCCTGTAAACTCCTATGCTAAGACGTACGCTGACTTCCCTCTTGCTGATTCCCCCCGTTCTTTATCTGATTGGGTGGTCCCCGAAATGGCTTTTCCTGCTGGCCGTGGTGGCCGCGGTGGAACTCGGCCTGCGCGAGTTCTTCGCCTTGACTCGCCAAATGGGGTACAAGACCTTCCCCGCACTGGGCTACGTTGGGGGGGCGGCACTCTGCGTGGTCCAAAC
>PMYF01000037.1 GCA_003171295.1 Acidobacteriota bacterium
TACCCTGGTACCATAGAACCCTCCCTCCCGGGCCTCCAAACCGGAGACTCGTCGCTGCGACCTTGCCGCCTTCGCTCCGTCAGAATTAGCCGGGCTGAATATGCTGTGGCACCGAGCTAACCTATAGGGAACCGCCATGTCGGCGCCGAGTGTCAATGCCACTTCCCGGAACTGCGCCATCTTGGCACATCGGTTGCGCCAACTTCGCCCAACTTCAACTTGGCGATGCCGACAAATACATCGCCGCCGGTGAAATGACCACCGACTGCTTTAAGAGGCTGGCGAGGGCGCAGTTTGCAAAGGACACTGACAGAGTGGGCGACGGGTCATCCGAGGAAAGCGACGGTGGCATTTGCTACCGGGGGTCAAGAGGCTTAAATAAGATGGGATGAGCCTCACCTGACAGGAACTGGCCGACGAAGCTGCCTCCCTGTCGGTGAAGGGCGGTTACGTCGGCACGTCGTCGCAGGCTTGGCCATATGATCACTATCCTGGACCGATTCAAGAATGGGGAATTCGCCAATCCGGCACAGCCGATGGGCGCTCTAGTGTATGCCGCGGTCTTCGCTTTGCTTGCCTGGCTCTTTGGTCGCGCCTTACGCCTTGCCGTCCACCGAGTCCTCGCCCGCGATGAGCACGGCTACGTGGACCGCACCGACGTCAACTTCCTGGCCCAATTGGCCCAAATCGGCGTCTGGCTTTTTGCCTTCATTTCTTACGCGCACCTCGTTCCTGCCCTCTCCCGTTTGGGCACGGCCTGGTTGGCCAGTGTCGGCGTTGCCTCCGTGGTGCTCGGCCTGGCCGCCCAAAACACCCTCGGCAACCTCATCGCTGGCATCTCGCTCCTGCTGTATCGCCCGTTCAAAGTCGGCGACCGCCTCCAGGTCACCGCGCCCACCGGCCTGGAAACCGGTGTCGTCGAAAGCCTTAACCTCGGCTATACCGTCCTCAAAACGGATGATATCCACTTTAACCTCCGGCGGCGCGAATGCCTGGTCGCTGGCGGCCACCACAACCGGACCGATCTTCCAGGGAGGCCGCCTCAAAGCCCGCTATCGCCAAGCTCAGGCCGCCTCCGAACAGGCCAGGCTCTATTACCAGCAAACGGCCCTGAACGCATTTCGCGAAGTCGCCGATGCTCTTATCTCGCGCCAGCAATTCCAAGAAGCCCGCGCCGAACAGGTTGAAGCCGTCGAAGCCTACCGCGAGGCCGTGCAGGTGGCCACTGACCGCTACAATGCGGGCAAGGTAAGCTACTACGAAGTCCTCGAAGCCCAGCAACAACTTTTCCCCTCGGAGAACGTCCTCTCCAACATCGAGGCCAGCGAACGCCTCGTGATAATCCAACTCTACAAATCGCTGGGAGGCGGGTGGAACCTCAAAGATAATCAATGGAGCGCCACCGGAGCTCGATAGAGACAATTGGTTATTGGCAGCGCATCGGCCTTGGGCGGGTTTTTGACCTGTCCCCACAACTGGTGACATGCAGGGGACAGGCGATCTGGTATCTTCTGGGCATCGATACGACTTGTTCTCGTTATCGTGTGTCGAAGAAGCCGGATTAGAGTTCCGGCTTTTTTGTTGTACGAGACCAAGAACGACCATGAAAGCAGCGTCATCAAATTCGGGCTCGCCCCTGCAAAACAGAATTGCAGCCGTCAAATCATCCCTGCGCTGCTTCGTTTACAGCCTGGTCGGATTGGTCCCCATAATTGGAATCCCGTTCGCGGTGGCCGCCATCATTCGGAGTCGCCAGGTGCAAAAGGCCGTCCGCTCGGATTGGAACCCGGGGGATCGATACCTGAATGCGGCCCGGCGGATAGGTCCCTTGGGCTTTCTGACGAGCGCGATCTTCGTGCTCCTGGTGGGATTCGTTCTCCCAGCCTTTTGGCGAGACCTGGGTGCTTGTTCGTTTGGATCAACCTGAGGGCACAGTTAAGCGCCACAAGGCGTGGCGATGAGCGTTTATGTCCCGCACAACCCGAGATACCGTCATTCGCGCCACTCCCTTGTTGGCCTCTGGGTATTAATCTCCAAAAGCCCAACGGGTTCGTTTTGTTCGTGCAAATCCCCGGCCTCGGGTCATCATGCTCCGTCGTTTCGCAATGGGTGGCACAGGTGCACATTTGATGAAGAACGAAACCATCATTCTTCCGGGGGGCGATATCGCCCGACTCATTCATTCGATCCGTGACCAGCGGGTCGTCCTTGATAGCGATTTGGCGGCCATTTATGGGGTGGCGACCAAGCGCCTCAATGAACAATACCGCCGTAATCTCAGCCGTTTCCCCCAGGATTTTGCATTCCGGCTCACCCAAGACGAGTGGACGGTTTTAAGGTCGCAAGATGCGACCCTGGCGCCGCTGGTGAACCGGTCGCAAATTGCGACCGGTTCCCAGAAACACCGCGATCCCCGTTATCCACCTGTTGCCTTCACCGAACACGGCGCCCTCATGGTCGCCAGCATTCTGAACAGCCCTCGTGCCGTGGCCATGAGTGTCTATGTTATCCGCGCCTTCGTTAGGATGCGCGAGGACCTGGTCGCCAATGCCGCCATCCTCAAACGACTCGCCGAGATTGATAAGACGCTGCTAATTCACGACGCCGCGCTGCGCGAGATTTTCGAGAAGCTCCGCCCGCTCCTTGCTCCCCCTCCTCCGCCACCCAAACCCGAAATCGGCTTCCACGTCAAAGAAGACGCCATTCCTTACCACACCAGCAGGCGAGCAATGGACTGAACAAAGGCCGGGACTTTAGACTTCTCTCTTCCCCCGCCTACCACCCCAAGCTGGCCAAGAAGACAAGTCGCTCAACCAGGAAGACAAAGATAGCTACCACCTGACCGCAGGCTGTGGCGACTTTGGCGGCGGTACGCTACTGGAAAGTGTCGAAAGTGAGAACCGCTTGCTCGGTCGCGGTCTCAAACCTAGCGCCCAATGCCGCCTTGAGCACACAGGGACTGACTCCAAGTCCGCTGTGCCGGCGGCGCTACCGGGCCATGTGTCTCAACCGCCCGCTTGATGTTTCGGACAACGTTCTCCAGGTCCTCCCGCTCTTGCGGGTTAAAAGCGGTGCGAAGCCGACCCTCAAAGTAGCTGAGGGACGCCATCTCTTGACCGATGATATAGCCGTAAGTCATTTAGCGTTTCTCCGCATCCAGTTTTCGGTAGAGCTCCTTCTGCGCAATCCACTGAAAACCGCGATGGTTGGTTACAAGTGCAATGTCTATTTCCCCTCCAACGGTCGGCATATTGCCAGAAAACCTTTGGTAGTCCGCGGTGGTTCGAATTAGGATNNAGTCAATCGCGTCTTGAAGCGAAAAGGCTCCGAAATTGGCATTCGCGCCCTGTGGGTTTGCCCACAACAAGCTTACGACGGAAAGGTCCCCCGTCACATAGCAGGGAAAGTTCACATCCTTGCACTCGGCCTTCTTCCCAATGCCAATATGGGATCGCCGAGCCAGGAATTCTCCGTTCTTCCCCCGTGCAAAGCCCACCACCTGAAACCCAGAATAGAGCCAGCCGTCAGGAAATAAGTTCGGGTCCTGGCCAACTCCTTTCATCTCCACGAGAAGCTGCTGGTGGAAGTAATCCTTGATGGCATCGCAAATCACATCAAAATCCCCGGTTCCATCCTCCGCGCCCGGCAGCTTGGGCGCCAACTCGATTACATGGTTGTATATACTTCGCCCATTGATGAACCCCGCGCCATAGGTCGCTAACCCCACCCGCTTCCCGACAGGAAATAGTTTTTGTGAATACGCCCACGTCGAACTGGGCACCGACATCGGCGGGACCTCCACGTCCTTGATTTCAAACTGGTTGCCGCACTTCTCGCACTTCGCCGAAACGTTCATCTTCTGCTGCTTGAGGGCCTGCGAAAGGGTCGCCAAGCTATCGCACGCAATCACGATCCCATCAGGAACCAACAGTGAGACGTTAAGTGTCATCGTTTCTCGTTCGAGACCAGATACCAACAACAGCCGCCGTTGTCAAACTCTCCACAGGGTTCGCGTCGTTTCCACGGTGTCAGGATGTCTGAGGCTGACAAGGCCAGACATAACCACGAATTTGCACTGCCGATTCGCCGCGAGCAGAATCATGGCTGGAATCAACCGCACCCCTGAAGTCACTGGCAACTGTTTTGGTGGAGTGTGGGTCAGACG
>PMYF01000403.1:0-6007 GCA_003171295.1 Acidobacteriota bacterium
GCAGAGCGGATTGTGGCGCCGTGAAGTGGCAGGTGGCGGGCGGCCCAGGGAGCCCACTCCATTGAAAATGAAAAACGTCCTTTGACCATAAATCAATAAATATGCTAATGTGGATTTATGCGGACAACAGTGGACATTCCGGATGAGGTTTACAGACGCCTGAAGATGAAGGCGGCAATGGAGGGGACAACCATCCGCGAGATCATCCTGGAGGGTGCGGAGATCCGGCTTCGGAATGGAAGCGCCGAGGCGCGGCAGGAGGGCCGGCTGCGGTTTCCGGTGATCCGGTCGAAGAATCCCGGTTCCCTAAAGTTGGGCGAGGAGGGTGTCTACGAATACATTCCTTTTCCCTGACGTGAATGTCTGGCTCGCTTTGGCGCATGAGATTCATCCGCACCATCAAGCGGCATGGGCATGGAGCGAGCGCCTGGGAGGCGACGAAGTGGTCTGCTTCTGCCGGTTCACGCAGCTCGGGCTGCTGCGCCTGCTGACCAATGGAAGCGCGATGGGGGCCGACGTACTGACGCAGGCGCAGGCGTGGGAAGCATTCGATGGCCTGGTTGCCGATCCCGGCAACCGGATGATGGATGAGCCACCCGCTCTCGATCCGCTCTTTCGCGAGCGAACGAACAGCAAGGAGACGGCGACCAAGCAGTGGGCAGACGGTTATCTGGCGGCGTTCGCAGAAGCCGCGCATCTTACGCTGGTGACGTTTGACAAGGCGCTGGCGGGGAGGGTGAAGGGGGCGGTGCTGCTCAGTTGAACCCCTCGTGGTCAATGCTGAAAATTCCGCATATTCGCGAGGGTAGAGCGTCCGGTGCTGCGCGAGAAGAGAGTCTATAATACTTGATCGTCTAGCTCTGCGGATCTGCGCTTAATTTTAGCAGCCATCCATGTAGCTTCTCTCACGGCTACCTTATATGCCAACAACAAGCCACAAAGATCCCAAAGTGATCCTCTGCGGCCCTCATGTGTTGTCCACGCGGGCAGGATTGCCCTTAAGTGGAACCATAGGTAAGCCCCAAGGCTAATCAGCATCAAAACGAAAACTTGACGTATCAACAATATTGCCATGTATCGAGGAACCTGAAGGTTTCCAAAGAAATCATCTGCATCCTGGAAAGACAATCCGCAGGTACAACAAAGCATAAAGACGGTGTAGGACAAAGTTATCGCAAGCTGCCAGCTCCAGAAACGGTTCTCAAAAGGGAAGTACAGCAGACAGAAAACCACTCCCGCTATGACGTGAGCCCAACGCCCTATCCACCATGAGGACTTTTGCTGATCTTCTGAAGACTTCTGTTCGTCTTCAGTCTTGCTCTCTGCGGTGTCCAGGTCGTCGAACATTGCGCGCTCGCCTTTTGCGAAACCAACCGGAATGGTGACTTAATTATAGGTGAAGGGCAACCGCAGATCCTTCGACTCCCTGCGTCCGCCACGGCGGGCTCCGGTCGCTCAGGATGACAGAGCGTTGGTGAGGTTTGAGGTCTCGACGATCTCGGATGCGGTGCGCTGCCGGCGGTTCATATAGCTGGCGGTGACGAACTCGCGGAAGAGGGGGTGGGGCTCCAGCGGCTTCGACTTGAATTCGGGGTGGAACTGGCAGCCGAGAAAATACGGGTGGCCGGGAATCTCGACGATCTCGACGTAGGTCTGGTCGGGAGTGGCGCCCGAGATGCGCAGTCCGGCGCCGGTGAGCAGCGCTTCGTACTCGCGATTGAATTCGTAACGATGGCGGTGGCGCTCGCTGATCTCTTTTTGGCCGCCGTAGGCGCGGCAGGCAAGCGAGTCTTCCTGCAAAATGCAGGTCCACGCGCCGAGACGCATGGTGCCGCCCATCTCCTCGACGCCCAGCAGCTCGCGCAGCTTGTAGATGACGCGGTGCTCGGCGGCAGGGTTGAACTCGCTGGAGTTCGCATCCTTGAGGCCGCAGACGTTGCGTGCGAACTCGATGCACGCGGTTTGCATGCCGAGGCAGATGCCGAAAAAAGGCACATTCTTCTCGCGCGCGTAGCGGATGGCGTTCAACATGCCCTCGATGCCGCGCTTGCCGAAGCCGCCGGGAACGAGGATGCCGTCGTAGCCTTCCAACTGCGCTTCGTAGCCGCGGTCGTCGGGGCCCGATGACTCGAGCCCTTCGGCCTCGATCCAGTGAATCTTCAGTTTCAAATTCTGCGAGATTGCGCCGTGAGTCAGCGCTTCCTTGAGCGACTTGTAACTGTCTTCGTACTCGACGTACTTGCCGACGATGGCGATGGAGACTTCGTCTTTGGGGTGGTAGCAGCGGTCGACGAGCTCGCGCCAGCGGGTGATGTCGGCTTCGGGCGCATCTTTGTGAAGGTACTTGAGGATGAGCGAGTCGACGCCTTCTTCGGCAAAGCCGAGCGGAACTTCGTAAATGAAGGGCACGGTTTTGGCGCCGATGACCGCCTTTTCTTCCACGTTGCAGAAGGCGGCGATCTTCTGCTTGATGTCGCGGCTGAGGGCGCGGTCGGAGCGGCAGAGGAGAATGTCGGCTTGGATGCCGATGGAGAGCAGCTCCTTGACGGAGTGCTGCGTGGGCTTGGTCTTGAGCTCCTGCGCGGCGGCGATCCATGGGACGAGCGTGACGTGGACAAAGACGGTATTTTCGCGGCCCAGTTCCTGGCGCATCTGGCGGATGGCTTCGAGGAACGGTAGCGATTCGATGTCGCCAACCGTGCCGCCGATTTCAACGATGGTGACGTCGGCGCCGTTCGCGGCGACTTTGCGCATGGCGTTCTTGATTTCGTTGGTGACGTGGGGAATGACCTGGACGGTTTTGCCGAGGTAGTCGCCGCGTCTTTCCTTCAAAATGATCTGCTCGTAGATGCGGCCGGTGGTGTAGTTGTTGTCGCGCGAGAGTGGCGCGTGGGTAAAGCGCTCGTAGTGACCGAGGTCGAGGTCGGTTTCGGCGCCGTCGTCGGTCACGAAGACNNAAGACCTCGCCGTGCTGGAAGGGCGACATGGTGCCGGGATCGACGTTGAGGTAGGGGTCGAACTTCATCAGGTTGACGCGCAGGCCGCGGCTCTCAAGCAGGCAGCCGAGGGACGCTGCCGAGAGACCCTTGCCTAAACTGGACACAACTCCGCCCGTCACAAAGACATACTTTGCCGACATCGATGCAACCTCGTTGTTTGCTTTTTGCGATTGGCCGTACCTGGTGGGCACATACAAGTATGGCAGAGATTGAGGGTGCGGCGAAAGGGGAAATTTGGCGGCGCTGATGATAAACGGGGTAACGTCCAGGGTAACGATACTGGAATGAGGTTCTTGCGGTTGGTTGTGGGGCGAGGCGCCAACGGGTTTACGATGCTCTCGGGGATGGACTGCGATGACGAGCAAGATTGAAGTTCTGAAGACCGACATTACGGCGCTGGCGGTAGATGCGATTGTGAACGCGGCGAACACGTCGCTGCTGGGCGGAGGAGGCGTGGATGGGGCGATTCATCGCGCGGCGGGACCGGAACTGTTTGACGAGTGCTACCAACTGGGCGGCTGCCCGACGGGCGAGGCCAGGCTGACCAAGGGCTACCGGCTGCCGGCGAAGTTCGTGATTCATACGGTGGGGCCAGTGTGGAACGGGGGCGAGCGCGGCGAGCCTGAGCTGCTGAAGAGCTGCTATCAATCGGTCTTCAAGATTGCGCGCGAAAACGGGATCCGGTCGCTGGCGTTTCCAGCGATCAGCTGCGGAGTGTACCGGTTTCCGGTGGATCGCGCGGTGAAGATCGCCGTGGGCGAGGCGGTAGCGGAACTGGTCTCGAGCGATGCAGTCCAGAAAGTGATTTTTGCGTGCTTCGGGGACGAGATCTACGAAGCGTACCGGCGTGAGGTGGGCAAGTTGTCGTGAAGGATTGCGGCGAAAAGAAAAGGGGCAGGCTGATCGAGCCTGCCCTTTCGTTTTCAACCAACATCCGATTAGAAGTTCAGCGTGATCTTTGCCGTTAGGGCGCGCGGCGTGACGTAGTGCGTGCCGCTGAAGGTGGAGAGAAAGTTATAGAGCGCGTACTTGTTGGTGACGTTGATCGCCGTCAGGTCGAGGTCGGTTTTGAAGTGTTCCTTGTGGAAGATGTTGTTCTTGCCGAGGATGACATCGAACAGGCTACGCGGCGCGATACGCGGAGGATTGTGGTCGTTGTTGCCTTTGCCCGGCGCTGGAATGTCCACCAGGTTGGAACTGTACTGCGAAGCCAGACAAACCGCGGGCAATGGATTTGTGGGCGTGGCCGTGACGCCGTTGCAGGTGAGCCCCGCCTGAAACTCCTCGTCAGCCGTCAGGCCGCTCAGAACGACTGCGGGCTGCCCGCCAAGTGTGGTCGATGTAGCGTCGCAGGGGGTGTTTGGATCGTTGGAAGCCGGGTTGTAGCAGGGTACCGCCCCGGCCACGAGGCCCGAGTCGAAACGCCAATTCAAGCCGCCCCACAGTCCGTTCCACCAGTCGTCACGAGTGAGCGTGTATTGGACGTGCGTGGTTTCGTTGAACTTCTCGTCGTGGTCGATGCGGAAGGGAAGGCCGGCTTGGCCCACGGTGGCGCCGGCGCCGGCAACCTGCGGCGGGAAGAAGCGCGCGGCTACCGACGACATGACTGTATAGGCGCTGAAGTTGTGGTAGCCGGGAACCTCGACGTGGAGGGCGTAGCCGGGAATCTTGGAGTTATGCCAGTCGATGGGGAAGAAGATCGGCGTGTTGCCCAGGATCGAAAAGTCGAAGGCGTTGTGGGTGTACTTCCAGATGTACTCGCCGCCGAAGACTACATTCCTGCCGAAGGCTTGCTGCAGGCTGGCGTGGAACTCGTTGCGGAAACCGGGGTCGAGGGTTCCAGATACGCCTGGATTGCACGCGAGCAATGGATTCAGCACCGCATTCGAGCAGCCGCTGCTGGAGAGGACCAGATTCTCATTGAAGGGCGTCTCCAGGGTGCGTGCGTAGGAAACGGCTAGCACGGTGCTCGTGGGCTTGATGTTGTAGGCGATACCGACGCGCGGCTCCGTCTGGTTGGCGTCGGTGAGGCCGTTGTAAAGGTCTTCGCGGAGGCCCAGGTTGAAGTCCCAGTTGCCGGCCTTGATCTCGTCTTCAATGTAGAGGGCCAGCTCTTTTACGTCGGTATGTCCGATGTAGTTATAAAATGCGCCGCCGCGAGTGAGGTCGTAGGGCGCAAGGACGTGGAGATAGCTGCCATTCGGGAACGACGTAACGCCGTCACAGTCGGACTGACTCGCATATCCCGGCAATGGATCGCCGCTCGAATCGACGCAAGGCGCGTTATAAGTGGAATCGACAACGCCGAGGTTATCGTGCTCGCGAAGGAAGGTTTGTTCGTATTGCGCACCGATTTTGAGGTTGTGGATTCCCTTGACGTAGGAATAGTCCGCATGGAGCCCGGTGTTGGTGAGCGTACGGTACTGGGAGATCGACGAGGTTTGGATTGGACCCAGGTCGGCGAGGGGATTACCGCTGGAATAGTAGTCATATCCATCTCTTCTGACGAAAGCGCCCAGGTTAAAGACCGCATTGCTGCTGATGATCCGCGTGTACGTGGGAGAGATGTTATAGGTTCCGATCTTAGAAAGCTGGTCGGCGTTGCCCACGTTGCCAAAGGCCGGATTGGCACTCGTGCCGCCGCTGGTCACGTTCCGCACGTTCAGGTTGTCGTAGGTGTTCGGGGTTTGAAACCAGGAGCGGCTGTAATTGAGATCGAGATGAACGGAATCGGCCTGCGAGAGGCTATAGTCAACGCGATCGAAGACGTTCTCCTCGTTGCCCTTGTCATGAAAGACGGAGAACTCCGGCGGATCGAGGAAGCGTCCGGTATTGAGGCCGTCGGCTTCGATGAAGTTGCCCCAACTCTTCCCGCCGTAAGACAGATCGAAACCGCCTGCTGCAGAGCCAAACGCCCCGTAGGAGGCATAGAGACTGCCTGTAGGGCGCGTTACGCCCTGACCAGAGCGCGTGGTGGCGACGATGACGAGGCTGGTTTTGTCGCCGTA
>PMYF01000403.1:6018-14701 GCA_003171295.1 Acidobacteriota bacterium
TTGCTTTGCTGGTCGGTGATGGGTTGGCCGTCGACGGAAAAGGAGTTGGAGGCATGGTCGCCAAGACCATGGAAGAGGCCGTTGGAGTCAGCCGCAACGCCGGGGGTGGTAAGCGTGACCAGCGAACTGAGCGTCGAGGATGCGCTCTCCAATGGCACCTTGTTGAAAAGGTCGCGATCAACGTCCACGTGAAATGTTGGGTCGTCCTCGATCAGGTCGCCCGCGGCTTCGACCGTGACGGTCTGGCTTCCGCCCGCGATCTGCAGCACCAGTTTGAGATTGATTCCCACTACCGAGTTCAGCGAGACATTCTGGCTCAGTGGGGCAAACCCTTTGGCCGAGGCCTTGATCACATAAGGGGCAAACGCGACATTGGGAAACGTGAACTGTCCGGTCGCATCGGTTGTTGTCGTGCGGTCGAACCCGCTGACCGCGTTGGTGAGTTGGACCGATGCGTTGGGAACGACGGCGCCGCTCGGATCGGTGACGGTGCCGCGTACGGCGGCGGCGTTTCCGCTTTGCGCCGGCGCTGAGAGCGCCGCGAAGCCTAAGGCAATGAGGGGAAGAAGGCGCGCGATTGCGCCGCGATGGAACGTCATGGCAAAATCTCCTGAAAAATGGCTGATGAATGCGGAAATGCAGGCCGCGAGATGTGCCGCTGCGGCGTCCTCAGTGCATTGGAGGGAGCATCGGTCCGCTTCAAAGTCAGGATGTGCAGAAGCGGCCAAGCATCGCCCGGTCGGGAAAGCAATGGGTCGATGCGAGGGCCTGAATGAAAACGGAAAGATGCTCTAGCAGGAGACGGGGGGCGGGCGAATGAAGATCCTGGACTGGCGCTGACGAACGATGACGTTGGGCTCAGCCGGGGGTGCCGGGGCGGCGACTGGCACCAGAACAATGGCGACTGCCGCGGGAGCTGCGGGCACCACCGTGTGCATGACAATGCACAACTGGCAATGATCGGCATCGGTCGGGTTTGAGTGCTGGTGCGTGACCTGAGCCACAGCCAGCATGGCCAAAAGGGCGAGACACACCACCGCGACGGCGACTTTGAAGCCGCGCCGGGCGCCGCGAGTTCCGCGGAAATGTGCTTGCAATCCTGTCAAGCGATGGCCCCTTCCAGTTTTATTCTACAGAAGGACTCAGTGGATTGGACGCTGTGAGCTTGCAGGGGTTGCACTTAGGTTACGATTGCGGAGCGTGGATACGGCCAACGCCCTTGAAGATGAAGCGTCTAAACGGTGTTGCCATGGTTGCTTGCCGACAAATTTTGAGGGGCTGGCGCGTTGCGGCGCTTTCGCTGGCCATTCTCCTGATGGCCGCGACAAACGCCGCGGGGCAGAACAGCCAAAGCTCGCAATCTGACCAGAGCGCGCCCAGCCAGGGGTCGCAGGACGCGAATTCCAAGCCGTTGCCGCTGAAGCCCGCTGTTCCCGGCATGGGCAGGAATCTGCGGCTGATTCTGAAAGACGGCTCCTACCAGATGGTGCGCGATTACCGGATTGTGGGCGACCGGGTGCGCTTTCTCTCACAGGAGCGCGGCGATTGGGAAGAGTTGCCGGCGGACCTGGTGGACTGGGACGCTACAAACAAATGGGCGAAAGAACACCACGACCTGGTGGAGGAGGATTCGTCGCCGGCCATGAAAGAGGCCGAGGAGATCGACAAGGAGGAATCCGACGCGCGCAACGATGAAAAGGCGCGCATGCCCGAGGTGGCCGCGGGGCTGGAGCTGCCCGATGAAGATGGCGTGTTTGTGCTGGATACGTTTCAGGGAACGCCTGAGCTTGTGGAACTGACGCCGGCCGATCTTTCCATGAATGCCAGGACGCGGCATGGGATCGGCGTTCTGAATCCTTTGGCCACGCAAAGAGCCAGCCTGGAACTGGAGGGCGCTCATGCCAAGGTGCACCTGCACGTGAACGATCCGGCCATTTATCTCTCGCTTGGCATGGAAGATCAAACAGAGCCGGTGCTGTCGCACCCCTTCACGGTGAACACCAACGGCGCGAAGGCGGTGAACGGCAACCATGGCGCGCATTCGGCGCAGTCGGAGTTCGCGGTTGTGCGCGTGGACGAGCGCCAGGCGGTGCGGATCGTCGCAGCTGTCCGCGTGAGCCCGAACGGGACGGTCACGCAGGACGAGAATACGGTGCCGGCAAAGGTGGAAGTGCTGCCCGGCAAACACTGGCTGCGCATCGAGCCGCAAGAGAAGCTGGCCATCGGCGAGTATGCGCTGGTGGAGATCCTTTCCCCGTCGGACATTAGCGAATCGGTCTGGGATTTTCGCGTGGACCCGAGGCTGGGAGATAATCCGGGGTCGATCGGGCCGATTTTGAAGCAGCCGCGCAACCAATGAGGGCCCGGTAGAAGGGCAGGCGCGGGTCAGGTCCGCGGCTGAGCACCACCAAGCCGGCGCCATTAAACGGCCCACAGGCCAGGGCAATTCGCGGCGTGCATTTCCAGATTTTCTGCCCAAAGCGGTTCAAGCCGGGCGGCGAACTTTTTCGTCTCGCCTTCCCTTCAAGTTATTCATCCAAAATACGTTAACTTAGATCAAGCCCCGGCGGGAGAGCTCGCGCCCGGCAGCAGCGGGCGAGCGGCTGTCGCGGATTCGGGCAGAAGGACCTGACAGGATACATCTGCCTCCCACCAATGCGGGATTCCAAGCGCGCTGCGGGGTGGGTTAGACTCTCGACGAAAGTGGTGGGAAAAACATGGCAACCGCAGCGGTCGATTATTACGAGTTTCTGCAAATAAGCCCCCATGCCGACGCCGACACGATCCACCGTGTCTATCGATTCATGGCGGCGCGCCTGCACCCGGACAACACCGCATCCGGCCACGCCGAGAACTTTCGCCTGCTGAAGGCCGCGTACGATGTGCTGTCGGACCCTAAGCGCCGCGCCGAGTACGACTCGATGCGGGCCCCGGCTTTAGCGAAGCCGCTCGCTACTTCCATCGACTTCATGGATGCTCTGGATGGGGAATTGAATCGGCGGCTGGCGGTGCTGGCGGTCCTCTACTACCGGCGCCGCTCCAATCCGAACTTCCCTGAAGTTGCTCTGGCCGAGATCGAAGAGCGCATGGGATTTCCGCGCGACTACCTTGACTTTACGCTGTGGTACCTGCAGAAGAAGGGATACGTCAACAAGGCGGACAATGCCCAGTATGCGCTGACAGCCGACGGCGTGGATTTTGTGGAGACGCAACGCACCAGCATCCCAACACTGAACAAATTACTCACCAGCGGCTCGGGATCGTCAGTGGCAGAAACCATGCAGATGCAGACGGCGGAAGCAACCGCTTCAAGGACCAACGCGGCGGCAGAAACTGGAATATCGGCTCCCGATTACACGCCGATCGTTCTCACTCAGCCGGCGGTCTGCACCCAGGGACCCCGCGCGGGCAAGCAGGATCGTCGCGTCGGAATGCCAGATCGGCGCGTGATTAGAGTGGAACGGCGCACGGGCGTACGCGAGCAGCGCACAAATCCGGCAAGCCGGCATGTAATCAACTAACCAACTGACCGTTACTCGCGGGCAGCGATGCCTAACGCCTTCATCTTGCGATAAAGATGGCTGCGCTCAAGGCCCAGCAGCTCGGCAGCGTGGCTGATGTTGTTGTGGGCTTCCTCGATCTTTTTCAGAATGTACTCGCGCTCGTAGGCGTCACGGGCCTGCTGCAGACTTGCGAACTCCCCGGTGGAGCGCGCGCCGGACTTGTGCGTGAGGGGCGGCAAGTGCTTGCGATCGATGCGCAGGACGCGGGGATTGAGGATGAGCACGCGCTCGACGACGTTTTTGAGTTCGCGCACATTGCCGGGCCAGTGGTAGCGGGCGAGCGTTTCGAGCGCATCTTCGCCGATCTCCATGCGCGGGCGGCCGTATTGGCGGCCGAACTCGAGGAGAAACTCGCGCACTAGAAGCGGGAGATCCTGCTTGCGCTCGCGCAGCGGCGGCACGAAGAACGGCACCACGTTGAGGCGGTAGAAGAGGTCCTCGCGGAAGTTGCCTTTGGCGATCTCCTCTTCGAGATCCTTGTTGGTGGAGGCGATGAGGCGCACGTCGACGCGAAGGGGCTGCGTTCCGCCGACGGGAGTAAACATCTGATCGTCGAGCGCGCTGAGGACCTTGGCCTGCGTCTTGAGGCTCATGTCGCCCACCTCGTCGAGGTAGAGGGTGCCGCCGTCGGCGCGCTCCAGGGTGCCCCGCTGCTCGGGCGGCCCGCCGGGCTGCGCACCGTGGCGATAGCCGAAGAGTTCGGCCTCGATATGAGCTTCAGGAATGGCGGCGCAGTTGAGCTCGATAAAGACGCCGTCGCGGCGCAGGCTCTCGGCATGAATGGAGCGCGCGATGAGCTCCTTGCCGGTGCCCGACTCGCCGTAGATGAGCACACGGCCGTTGGTGGGCGCCATGAGCCTGATCTGCTGGCGCAGGGCCTTCACCGGCACGCTTTCGCCGGTGAGCACGGCGGCGGCGCTGAACTGGCGCTTGAATTCCTCGTTTTCGGTGCGAAGGCGGCGCGCCTCCACCGCGTTTTTGATCACGATCAGGGTGCGATCGAGAGAGAGCGGTTTCTCGAGAAAGTCGAACGCCCCGAGCTTGGTGGCCCTCACGGCCGTCTCGATGGTGCCGTGGCCGCTGATCATGACGACCTCGGGACGCGTCTCCGGCGTCCATTCGCGGATCTCCGCCAGCAGGTCGAGGCCGTCGCGGCCGGGGAGCCAGATGTCGAGCAGAACCACGTCGTAGGGCGCGTCGCGCAACAGCACCATGGCTTCGCCGGCGTCGGCCGCGGCGCCGACACCGTAGCCCTCTTCGCGCAAAATCTCTTCCAGCGAGCCGCGAATCTCTGCTTCGTCGTCGACCACCAGGATGTGATTCATGAGGCAAGGCCTTTCACCGGCTCTGCGCCGGCCACGGCGGAAGCGGGCTGCGCGGGGGCTCCGGGCTCAACCAACGGCAAGCGCAGCAGAAAGCGCGTGCCTTTGGGGCTGTTGGTCTCGGCGCTGATGGAGCCGCCATGCTCCTGCACGATCTTGGCGGCGATGGACAGGCCGAGCCCTGTGCCGCGATGCTTTGTGGAGTAGAAAGGCAGAAACAGCCGCTCGCGTATTTCGTCGCTCAAGCCGCTTCCGGTGTCGGAGACCGTGACTTCGACTGCCGCGCCGTCTTCACTGAGCGCCGTTTGCAGGCCCAGCACGCGCAACAAGCTGCCCTGCATGGCTTCGGCGGCGTTGTCGATCAGGTTGGCTAGCGCCCGGCGGATGGCCTCGGGGTCGGCCAGTACCGGCGGCAAGCCGGGCTCGAGGTCGCGCTGCACGGTGATGTCTTCGAGCCTGCCTCCGAACAATGCCAGAGCTTCTTCAACGATCTGATTCATGTCGCAAGGGCGGGGCTGAGGCGCGGGGAATTGCGCCAGGGCCGAGAACTGGTCCACGAGGGTGCGCAGCGTGCCCACGCAGCCCAGAATCACCTCGCTGCACTTGCGGATGATGTTGTGCGAATCGGGCTGGCCGCGATCGAGATGTTTTCCGATCCGTTCGGCGCTCAGGGCGATGGGCGTGAGCGGGTTCTTGATCTCGTGGGCCACCTGCTGCGCCACTTCCTTCCACGCCAGTTGCCGCTGCGCGCGCAGCAGTTCGGTGGTGTCTTCCACCACCAGCACGGATCCAGCCTGCCCGTGACCGAGCTCGAGGCGTGCACTGGTGATGGCCAGGTGGAGAGTGCGCCCGCGAGCGTGAAACTCCACTTCAGTCGACGCGGCGCCCATACGATTCCCGCGCCGAATCACTTCCGCCAATTCCTCGGCGCATTCGTCCGGCAGCAGCGCCGCGATGCTTTTCCCGGCTAACGAATCGTTTTCATTCAGCCCCATCAGCGCGGCAAAAGCGCGGTTGGACTGCAGCACGGCACGGTCCGCGTCGAGCGTGACAACGCCCGAGGGAATGGTCTCTACGATGGTCTCCAGCTCGCGCCTGCGCTCCTCGACTGCGAGGTTGGCCGCACTAAGCTGCGCTTGCGCGCTCTCGGCCATTTGCCGGCTCGTTTCCAGGTCCGCAGCCATGTGGTTGAACGAGCGCACCAGGTCGCCCATTTCTCCGGTGGCGGCGGACGGCACGCGTTGCTCGTATTTGCCTGCGGCGATCTCATCCATGGCGTCGGCCAGCGCTTCCACCGGACGCGTAATCTGCTTGGAAAGGAACACCGCCAGCCAAACGCTGGCAAAAAAGACGAGGACGGTAACTAGCAAAAGTGTGAGGGACAAAGTGGAGCGAACGATTCTGCGGGAGCGGAAAAGCTGCCAATACTCGTCCACGCCGGAGCGGATGCGCGCTGTTGTTTCGTTGAGTCCCTGCGGCATGGGCAGCGCCGCTACTACGATCTTGCCCGACCCGGTGACTGCCATAGCCAGTGCGTATTCCTGGCCCGTCACGTTGACTACCGAATGGTCGCTTCTCTGCGCGGCGGTGAGCAGAGCCGCGGAGAACGGCCCGCGGAGCGGAACATCTTTGTGTTCCGTTTCGTCCATTGCCGTGCGAAGAGCGGCCGGAGTCGATTCGGGAGGGGCCTGAAAGCTCGCCATTAACCGCTTGTCCTTACCGTAGACCAGCAGAAAACCGCCTTCCAGCGTCGGGCGGTGCGAATTGAGAACCCGCTGCAGCGTCTGCGGGTCGCTGTCCAGCGCGCCGCCTTCCGCCACCGACTCCGCCTCGCTGCGCGCATTGCCCGCCACGTATTCCACCAGTTGCTGCACCACGCGGCTCGAGTCGTCGCGCAACAGCGACGCGTCCGGAGAAAACCACCTCTCCAGGGACCGGTTCATGAGCAGATAACTGAACAGGAACATGAGGGCCGCGGGCGTGACCGTAATCAACATTGCGCCCAGCACCATGCGCGAGCGCAGCCGCGCGGCGACGCCGTCGCTGCCATGCCCTACGTATACCCTCAGGACAGTGCGAAAGAGCAGCACCAGCAGCAGAAGCAACAGAAGAAAGAGCAAGACCTCCAGGGCCGTGAGCGCCATGGTCTGCCCGTAGGTTTCGGGATTGAGAAAGTCAACCCTGGAAGTGTTGAACCACTGCAGCGTTCCCAGCAAGACGAAAACCAGCAGCACTCCGCCCGCGAGCAAAGCAATTGACCTGCGCCGCGAATCGGCCGGCAAACGCATGGGGCGATTATAGAAGGAACGGGGAGTGGGCAGCGGGAGAAGAGGCAGCGCCGTTGAGCTGCCTTCTATTTCCAGACTACAAACTTCAGCCAGCCCTCCCAGATGTCCGACCAGGCGTGGGCAACGATGTTGACGCGCAGGTTCCTGCGCCAGACCGCCAGGGCGCCATAGAGAACTCCGAGCACGCTGATGATCGTCACGTTTCTCCAGCCCTGGTAACTGTGCGCCAGGCCAAAAACCATTGCCTGCGCAACGACGGCCCAGGCCACACCGCCGGTGAGCGCATGAAATTGGCGCAGGAGATACCCGCGAAACGCAATCTCTTCGCAAATGCCGGCGGTAACGGATGTGGCGATCCAGAGAAGAACTTCGGCAAGGCTTTTCGGTAAGAGACTGTCAACCGATTTTGCGGCGCCGGACCTCAGCAGCCAATGAACACCATAGGCCACCCCCTCCCACACGGCCCAAAACGGAAGCGCTATGGCCACATCCGCGAGGACGTCGCGAGCGCTCTGCCAGCGCCCGCCCGAAAGCGTCCGAAGGTTGCCGCCGTGGTGGCGCACGCCGGCCCAGCAAAAATAGAGAAGCGCCCAATCCATCGAAAGCGCCGTGAGATAGATTTGAATAGCGTAACCGTGCCCGGCGAGCTGGCCGGATCCGGCGCCACTCGCGCTGCCGGCGCGCTGAGCGTAGAACCCGAAGATCATCAGGCCGGCCATGATGGCTAGAAAGCCCGCAAAATGACTCCATGAGGCGATGGGTGTTGGAATCTCGCGCGCCGTGCCTTGTGCGGTCACTGTTTCATTGGCTTGCATTGCATTTTTCCTTTCGATTTGCCGAACGAGGCCGGCGCTTGCCGGTAAACTCGCGCATAGCCTTGAGTGTTTCCTTCGCCCAGCGTAGATGCGCTTCCATCTCAAGCTGGCCGAATCGCGCCGCAATCTTCCAATAGGGCGCGTCAGGATACCGCTCGAGATTCGCAATCTCCTCGTGCTCCACGCACTGCAGGTTCTGCAGAATTGCAGCCTCCCGTTTCGCCATTCGATCCACATACCCGATGAGCGTCTGCGGCGAAGCCTGCGTTCCAAAGAACAACTTCAGAAGGAGTTCGTTGCGCGGAATCTCCGGCTGAGGCTCGACGGCGAGCCACTTTGCCAGCCGCGTCCGGCCCTTTGCAGTGATGGAATACACTTGCCGGTCGGGCTTGCCCTTTTGTTTTTCGGTTTTCGAGGCGACGAGCCCGGCGGACGCCAGTCTCTTCAGGTTGGGATAGATCTGTCCATAGCTTTCGTTCCAGAAGTGGCCGATGGAAGCGCGGATAGCGATTCCCAGGTCGTAACCGGACATAGGTTCGATGGCCAGGAGGCCAAGAAGCACTTCCATGCTGGAGCTGGAGCGGCGCGCCATAGTGCTAATAGCTATATATCTAATAGTTATTCGATGTCAAGAGTAAAAACCGGCAAGTTCCAGAACCGGTCCACCGGCAATGCAGGATATCTGCGCGCTGCGG
>PMYF01000508.1 GCA_003171295.1 Acidobacteriota bacterium
CGGAGCACCTGGCGCCGGATGGTTCGACGCGGGGTTTCCCTTTGACCGTGAAACCCCGCGTCTCCGTTTTCTGACCCGTGCGCTAGAAATTCCAAGGAACGTCCTTCCCGGCCGTGGGCATCAACTGGAAGACAATGTTTAACCTGAAGGTTCGCAGGCTGTGGCTCGTTCTGGTCACGCTGGTGGCGGCGGGCGCCGGGATCGCGCGCGCCGGCCAGACCGCGGTCCGATACGAGGCTTCACATGAAGCCATGGGCACGGTTTTCACCGTGGCCTTGTACGGGCGCGATGCGGCATTCCTGTCGGAGGTTACGAACGAGGTCTTCGAGGAGATCGACCGGCTGGACGGGCAAATGAGTAACTACCGGCCGGGAAGCGAACTCTCGGTCATCAATCGAGAGGCCGCGCAGCGCGATATGATCGTGGAGCCGAAGCTGTTCGGACTGATCCAGTACTCGCTCCGCGCCAGCCAGGAATCCGATGGCGCCTTTGACATCACCGTGGGGCCGCTCATGAAGCATTGGGGCTTTTTCCGCGGCCAGGGACGATTGCCGAGCCCGGCCGAGATCTCGCAGGTCCTCAAGCGCGTCGGCTATCAGCATGCGCATTTTGATCCCGAGCGCCGCACCCTGCGGTTTGATGTGAATGGCGTGGAGATTGACCTGGGCGGAATCGCCAAGGGCTACGCCGTGGACCAGGCCGTGGAGATCTTGCGTTCGAATGGCGTGACCGCCGCTTTGGTGTCCAGTGGAACGAGCAGTATCTATGCCTTGGGCTCTCCCCCCGGGGAGCGGGGATGGAAAGTTACGGTGCGCGATCCCTTCGAGTCCGGGAAAGCTGCCGATGTCTTTCGCCTGCAGAATTTCGCGCTTTCAACCTCCGGGAGCTACGAGAAGTTCTTCAAGATCGCCGGGAAGACCTATTGCCATATCATGGACCCGCATACGGGCTGGCCGATTGAGAACATGCTCTCGACGGTCGCCGTTGTCCGAACCGGAACCCAGAGTGAGGCGCTGACGAAGATCTTCTTCGTGGGTGGCGTGGAGAAGTCGCGCTTCTACCTCGCGAGCCATGCCAACGCTATCGCGGTTTTCTATCAACCCGGCGATAAACCTCGAACCTTCACGCGCACGGTCCTGCGCTCGACATCGTTCCAGATTCCCTCTGACAGCATCGCAGATCTCGAAAAATAGAAATCGGACGGGCCGGAGGCGAGAACCTCCCTGGAATACGCAAGAAGTTATGCCATTTTGGTGAAATGGCGCGATAAGTTCCTTTCTTTTCAATAACATTTCGGCTTCTCCCCGGTTATCGATTAACCTATGTGTTTTCATCAACATCGCCGGAGTAGTCGTTTTTTATTTCCTCTTTCCCTTTGTTTTCATGCACATCCCCGGAGCAACCTGCATTTTTAACATTTCTTTGTTGGGACAGCTCCCCCCTCATCTTGAACGGCACATGGGTGAGCCCCACAATGGGCGCAGGCGGGAATCTTCCATCGTTTGCATAAGCATCGCGCCTTCTTCGTTCGGAGTAGCGCGGTCCCGTGGTATAGGTCCGCGGCCTTTCGCCTTGACCCAGCGGGCGCTGGCCTAAGGATATAATGTACACACGGTTCTTACCGGTGTCAAGCATAACTCGAGAATACACACTCCAGCGCGGACCCCCGTCCGTGGGGTCCGCGGTTCTTCCGTAGGGAAAACCGCAAATCTCAAAAACGGGGGGTGCTCTCGGATTCGGAAGCGTGTATCTAAGGAAGAACCGCAGACCGCAAAGACGGCGGTCAGCGCTACGCTTGCTTGTCGCAAGCGGAATTCTCACGGCGTTATGCCTTGAGGCCGCGCTCGCTCCAGGAATGGGAGCAAGAGAGCAGGCGCCCAGAAAGCGCGGTGCGTGCCTACTTGACGGTGATTGATAGAAACCCGGAAGCGGCGAAAAAGCCCCCATGAACGAGTTGTGAGACGCCAAGGGTATCAGGAATGAGCCCGCGTGGTAGCGCAGGGCCCGTGGTACGGCCCTGCGGCTTTTCCAGCGGCGCGGGTGGTGGCCGCGCAGCAAACAAGGGAATCCGAATTTCTTTTGCCCCCGTCCGAAATACCGTTCCTCAAACATCTTTGCCGCGGCGTCAAAACCACGTCGCCGTGGAAAAGCCGCAAGGCTGGAGTGCGAGCCTTGCGCTACATTTTCTTACCTCCCCATGCGTCGCTGCGGGTTAACGATTGCCAGTTTGCCCTTGGATTCGAAAGCGCGAATCTATTCGCGTAGCGCGGACCCCCGTCCTCGGGGTCCGCGGTTCTTGAGCTGGAAGAACCCCAAATCTCAAAAACGGGGGTCTGCCCTCGGATTCGGAAGCGTGAATCTAAGGAAGAACCGCAGCCCCCAACAACGGGGTCCTGCGCTATGCTTGCTTCTGGCATACAGTCCCCCAAAGTCCAGTTGGGCGCACAGGACGGCCTCAACATCGAAGTCGCCGAAGGCTTGAGCGAAGGCGACATGCTGGTGTACTGAATCCCAGTCTCCCCCCTCTCACCGTAATCGAGAACCCTCTCTTTGGAGCCCGTGAGCGTGGCAATGCAGGAGGCGCCACGTTGGGTGGCGCGGCACTCCCGCCTGGCAGGGCCACTTGTTGATGATGCGCGGCTCACTCGGGGCGCAGGCGTTTCGGCCCGAACAGCGGGAGGACGCTTGGGAGTGGCTGCGCCGGGAGGTCGCCGGGGAGTGGCCGCGTAGCAGGGCCTTCCCAGAAGAAAACCTTCCGTCCTTGCTCCCCTGGCATCGTCTGGAGCTTCTTCCATTGTTCCGTGGACAACCAGCGCCGGATGGCTAGCATCATCAAAGCGTTTTCCTTCTCCAATCTGCCTCGCGCCGACGTGATGAGGTCGATTTGTGCGCCGACTTTGCCTTCGTCCGGCTGGTCAACGTCCAAGAGAGGCTGCAAGCGCAGTTCCTGTTTTTCCAGGTCAGCCTGGAGATCAATGAGTTTCAATTTGTGGTCCAGAAAGGTCTGGCTGATCTTCTTCACCTGTTCTTCGGAAAGCTGCAACTTGGAAACGACCTCGGAATTCTTCCACCAAGCGCCCAGGCCTGAGCCGAGGCCGGGGGGTCCAAGAGGGCCGAACGGTGCTCCCGGGCCGCCGTGCCCCATTCTCTGCATCCCCATTCTGGCAGGAGGCGGCGGTGCGGCTGGTGGGACATGTCCTGAGACCGCCGGTGGTCCAGGTGGCACGTCATTTGCATCCGGCACCGTAGGGATAGCGGGATTGGATTGAGCCACTGCTACGAAAGGCAAGAAAAACAGTGTAATCGCGAGAAGAGTTCGAGAGGTTTTCATCATCATTCTCCTTCGTCCGAGGTTTGTCAGGGATTGCGGCGGGCCACCGGCGCATGGTTGATTTCCTGGGCCAGGAGCGCCGCGGGCCTGAGCGCCTGGGGCAGATCACTCTGAATCGACTGCTGGACACTCAGCAGAAGCGCATCATCCGGGTCGCTCCGCCCTTTGGGAAATGGAGGAGCGTTGTTTCTGGATAACAGTGTGCCTGCCAGCAACACCAGCGTTACGGTGACCGTGACCCATACCCAACGCTTCCACGGCTGATGGAATTCGCGGTTCGCCAGGCGAGCCGCGATGCGCGTGCGCTGCTTCCTCCAGAATGATTCGGGTTGTTCTGCCACCCCGAGGATTTCCGCCCGCGCTCCGGCGATCGCCTCAGCCCACAGCCTCAATTCCTCCTGACACGCCGTACACTCGCTCCGGTGATCGGCCACCGCCTCCTCACTCTCATGGAGGGCGGTCGCCGCCCATTGCTCATCGCTGAGATGGCCGCTCATTTCTGGTTCTGCTCCTTCAGCTTTTTCCTTACTGCACTGACGGCACGAAACAGGTGTGCCTTCACGGTTCCCACTTCCAGTTCCATGGCCTCCGCAATTTCCTCCAGAGACAATTCCTCAAAAAAGCGCAGGGAGAAAACGGACCGTTGTTGCGGCGAAAGTTTCGCCAGAATGGACCCCACGGCGGCCAGTTGTTCGCGCGCCAAAATGACCCGCTCGGGTGAGGGGCTGTGGTCGGGGGCCTCGAGGATTGGCGTCTCGGTCTGAGGGACCCGATGAAACAGGTTCCGCCAGAACTGCGCGCGACGGCTCCTGGCGTGATCGCGCGCCAGATTGATGGCAATCCGGATCAACCAGGTTTCGACGCTCGCCTCGCCACGGAAAGAGTCGCGTTTCAGATAAGCACGCAGGAAGCATTCCTGGGTGAGGTTATCCGCGAGGTCCTGGTCGCGGACCAGCGTCAACAGCACCCGATAGATGCGCCGCTGGTGCAGGCGAACGAGCTGATCAAACTCCTGCGCGGCAATGCCCTCTGCGCGCTCCCGGCTCGCCGCCAGGTCCGCGATGGTTGTCAGAGCACTCTCCATGTCCCCTCATGGCCGTTCACTCTGATAGACGGCTTTGAGCGACTGAAGTTTACAGGGTTAGGATTTTCCCGGCCCCGTAGCGAGGGGGGGTAGGAGCACGATCGAAGCGCGGACCCCGGCCTTTGGGGTCCGCGCTACTCTTGCTACCCAAACAGTCGAGCACTTGCGAGGCGAAGCCCGGCGAGAGATTCCCTCTTGCTTGCTAAACGCTCGAGTACTTGTGGCAGAGCGTCTTGACCTTCTCGGCGAGTTTGGGAACACCCGTCATGGGGTCTTCTTGGGCTTCGTACTCCACGGACATGTAACCCTGGTAGCCGGCCTTTACGAACATCTGCCAGACGCGGTCGAGGTCGAGCGGGATCTTACGTTCACCGTTGTAGAAATCCCGGACGTGCACGTGCGTGGCAGAGGGGATGAGGGCTTCAATCTGCTCGTAGGGGTGATCGAGGAAGTTGCTGATGTCGAGGTTGCATCCGGCGAAGGGCGAATCGACCCGGCGCAGGATCTCGCCAATTACCGAGGCCTTGATCGAGAACTCCGTGTGGGTTTCGATGCCGAGAATAATCCCTCTTTTGGCGGAATATTCACAGACCGGCTTCATGGTCTCGGAAATCCATTCTATGCCCTGGGCCTCCGTGGCCCCCTTAGGGAGATGGTCGCCAAAGACGCGCAGATGCGAGGCGCCGAGGGCCTCCGCCACTTCCACCCACTTCTTGATTGCCTCGACGGTCGCAGCCCGTTTTTCGGTTGGTTTGCAGAGATCAACCGCCTCTCCCCCAATGGCCGCGCCCGAGAAAGGCATTCCGTGCCGGTAGGCGAAATTGCGCAGGCCGGCGAGATAGGCAACCTCATGGGATTTCAGCCAATAGGTAGTCATGTCGACGCCGTCGACATCGAGTTCCACGGCTTTGAGGATGAAATCCTCCATCGTCATCTTGCCGGACTCCAGGTATTTCCCGTAGGAATAGGCGCAGCAGCCCGAAAGAAGTCTCGGGTGTTTCGAGGAGGTCCCTTCCTCGGGTTGGGCGCCGGCTCTAAGGTCCACGGCAAGCGAACCCGCGGCTGCCAGGCCGGCGGCTTTCAGGAATCCTCGGCGATGCAATGTCTCTTTCATCATGTCTCCTACGGCACGAATTGTGCCTGTGATCGAATTACTGCCCGGGCTCGGGAGGTTCTCCCCAGCCCGTTATCCACGCGGTGAACGGGCCCGCGCCGGCCGGGGCCGGGATTTCAGCGGAGCGGCTGGACAGCCACTTCGCGGAAATAGACCACAGACCCCTCATTGTGGTTCTGCAGACCCAGGTACCCGAAGTCGGGACGCCGCCCGCGGTCAGGTTCGCCCTCGTCCACTTTGGGCGGCTCGGGATCCCCTTGAGTGTATTCCGTGGTCTTGACTCCGTTGAGGTAGACGACGGTGCGAGGCCCATCCAAAGTGATTTCGAGAGTGTTCCATTCGCCCACGGGTTTGTAAGGCCGCGCCAGCGCCTTGCTGAATGAGTAAATGACACCGGTGCAGTGGTAGTCGTCACCCGGATTGTAGATCTGCACCTCGTTGCCTTTGTTCACAGGCATCCAGGGTTCGGTGGGTTTTTCCGGAATGCGAATGTAAACCCCGGAATTCGTGTCCTTATCCATTAGTTTATAGACGACCCGAATTCTCGCCTTGCCGATTTTTTCCGGCGTGTACCACAGCAGTCCCATCCCACCTTGGCTTTTCAGCAGGCCGTGCTCCACGACGAAGCTCCCCGGCCCTACGTGTTGCCATCCTGACAGATCCTTGCCGTTGAACAGTGGTTTCCAGTTGTCTGTCTGTGCCCAACCGACCACCGTGCACCTTATCAGAAGTGCGAGAATAAGCATTGGTCTTCGCATTGCAGGACTCCTTGTAACGAGTATCCAGCGCGGCTGACTTTCCCCCGCCCTGTGCCAGCATTCCCTTCGCTATCCAGCCCGGAACTTGCTTTTGCGGACACGCGCGACCGCCCGATCTGTAGCGGGGCCATTCGCCGGGGTGCGTGCCAGCTATCTCGGTGGCCCGCCAGACTACTTCTTCAGCGGCTTAATTGCCACTTCCTTGAAGAAGACGATGTCGTTGTCGCTGTGGTTCTGCAAACCCATCCAGCCTTCGATGGGGCGTGGGCCGCGTTGGGGCTCAAAGTCAAACTTCCGCGCCGGAACGGGATGGCCTTCAGTGTAGTCCGTCACCTTCACGCCGTTCAGGACGACCACGGTGTGTGGGCCATCCAGAGTGATCTCCATCGTGTTCCACTCGGGCCCGGGCTTTCCAGGCTTCGCTAACGGTTTGGTGAGCGAGTAGAGTGTGGCGGTGACATGGTACTCATCTTCGCCGGATTTCTCCGGCTCATTATCGATTTGCACTTCGTAGCCGTAGTGTACGGGCATCCACTCCTCGCGCGGTTCGATGGGGATCCGAATGAAGACCCCAGAGTTGTCGTTCTTATCGCGCATGCGATAGACGACGCGGATAACACAATTGCCGACCTTTCCGCCCGTCCAGTAGAGCAGTCCCATGCCACCATGGGTGTGAATCATTCCGTTCTCAACCGTGTCGCCACCCGGGCCCACATGCTTCCAGCCCGTCAGGTCTTTTCCGTTGAAGAGTTGCTTCCATTCGTCGGCCAGGGCGCGGCCGGGAATAAGCGCCAGGGCCAGGGCCAGGATTACCAGAATCCTTCGTCGATCCATTCCTCACCTCGGGAGCTCAAAATTGGTCCTTCTCAGTCCCGGCAATTGTACACACAAGAGGGCGCACATTCGAGCCCGTTCGTACGAAAATGGCGGGAAAATCATCCGGAGACAAAACGGCTTCTTTGGGCTTTTAGAAAGGTAGGACAATGTCGTAGGATAGCAATTTCCTGCTTGTGATCCGCAGGGGAGGTGACCGCATGCCCAAGGACCCGTCCGCAGCCTGGAAGATTCGGCATAAACGCTGGCTTCGCTATGTGCAGGTAAACATCAGGGCGATGGAAGCAGGGAAGGAGATTCCCCTGGGTCCCTCCCCCAAGCCCCTGGTTGCGCCCGCCGTGGAGGCCTCAGAAGGGGAAGCGCTGAGGATCGTGGTCTGTTCGCCGCACCCCGATGACGAAGCCTTGATCGGCGCCCTGCCGCTCCGGCTACGCATGGAACTGGGTGCAGTGGTGACCGGCTGCGCCATCACTTTTGGAAGCCATCCGGATCAGCGAGCCCGCCGCCTGCGCGAACTCGAATCGGCGTGCCGTGTGCTCGGCTTCAATTTGGTTGTGGCCAATCCTCCCTTGGGGTTCGAACGCGTCACCCTCGACAACCGCACGCACCACGCCGCGGAGTGGGCCGCGAAGGTGCAGGTGCTCAGTGAAGTCTTTGAGCGGGAAAACCCCGATGTCGTCTTTGCTCCGCATGCTGAAGATTTCAACACCGCGCACATTGGAACCCACTACCTCGCAGTGGACGCTTTAGGAGCCTACCTCGAGCGGACTCGCCGAGGCCCCTTGCCCTTCATCGAGACAGAATTCTGGCACCAGAACTCCCGGCCGAACCTGATGGTGGGCGTTCCGCCGGAAGTTGAGGCTATCCTGATCATGGCAACTGCCGAGCACGGTGGGGAGGTCTTGCGCAACCCCTATCACCTGCGGCACCCCGGCCGCATGATTGATAACGTACGCCTGGGGTCCGAGGTCGTGGGTGGCCAGGGCGGGCCGGCATCCGCGTTCCCCTTCGCAGAGCTCTATCGCGTGGCCTTCATGTTCGGAAAAGATCTGGTGGCTCCGCGTTCCGGCAGCCGCGTGATTGGGCCCACCGAGAAGATCGATTTGAATGCTTTGGTCAAGAGCTTCCGGCCGGAAGGCCGATGACATCCTCCAGCCCGCAGCGTTGCCATCGGCCACATTCGACAGTGTGCCAGAATTGAAATCGCATCATACACAGAGGAGGTTGGAATGGCAAAGAAACCCGTCGGCGCCAAGGTGTGGATTATTCCTGACAGCTATCTGCCGGACCAAAGCACCGGCGAGCTGAAGAGTCACGAGTCAGCCTGCGTTCTGAATCTGAAATCCCGACCCGCGAAAGTCAAGCTCACCGTCTACTTCAAGGACCGTGAGCCACTCGGCGGCTTTGAGGTTACGTGCCCTCCCTTGCGAACGGTGCATATTCGCCTGGAGACCCTGAAGAACCGCCGCGGAGAAGGGATCCCGGTGGCCAAGCCCATGGGCTTGAAGGTGGAGAGCGACGTGGCCGTGGTGGTCCAGCACACGCGGCTGGACACTACCCAGCCGGCACTGGCATTGATGACCACGATGGCATTTCCGTTAAGGTGAATGTTTGCTGGCCGCTGCCACAGGTCCCCTGATCTTAGGGGCGGACGGCCCTTGCCCGCTTTTTGTAGGTGCATGAGTTTTGGGGAGTATCTGTGTTTGCCAGGACAATTCGCGTCGAAGTCGCAAGTGGCGAGGGTCTGCGATCTTGCCCCCTCGAATGGCTGGATAGTTTCTGCATGCGCAGCTTCACGGGGCGCGGCGCTTTTGATGAGACGCTCCCTGTGGCGGATGGCTTGTTGCAGGCGAGTTTTCAAGTGGATCTGGACGCGCTGCGGGCGGAACTGGAAGACTGGTTCAGGCGGAAGTTCGCAGCGGGCAGGTTGGTCGAGCTAACATTGACCGAGGTGAAGCCCCCCTAAGGCAGCCCGNNTTTTGGCGATCTTGATGGCCAGCATTACCTTGTCATCGATGTGCGTGCCGCCGAGGGAGTATTTCGTCACATCGTCGCACACCTTCAGTACGATCTCTTTGGCTTTGAGTTCGGCGGCGCCGCTGACGCTGGCGATGAGTCGTTCCAGGCCAAACTCCTCGTCTTGCGTATCCATCGCCTCGGTAATTCCATCCGTGCAGAAAACCAGGATATCGCCGGGCTGGAATTTCACGTGGCCGCGCTCGTATTGAACTTCCTCGAATAAACCGATCACCATGCCGCCCTCAGTAAGCTGGGTGGGCGCCTCGCCGGGCCGCACGATGACTGGAGGAACGTGCCCACAGTTGATGTAGTGAATCGCTTTCCCGCGCGTGTCGATCAGCCCCAAGAACATGGTCATGTACTTCTGACCGCGCGTATCGGCAAGGATCATGCGATTCACGGTTTCAGCAAGGTCGTTCAGGGAATGCACATGCAGCACGAGCGCCCGCAGGGTGGCTTGGAGGTTCGACATCACCATGGCGGAGCTGATGCCCTTGCCTTCCACATCCGCAATGACCACGAGCAGCGTGTGCGGTCCCAGTGTCAGGAAATCGTAGTAGTCGCCGCCCACTTCGTAGCAGGGTTCATTCAAGACGGCGATATCAAAACCCGGGAGGAAGGGCGCTGTCTCGGGCATTAGGCTGCGCTGGATGCCCCGGGCCAGTGCCATCTCGCGCTCCAAGCGTTCTTTCTCCAGGAGGTCGCGATGCAGTTGGGCGTTCTCGATGCTAAGAGCCATGTGCCCGGAGAGCGTCAGCAGGAAGTCCGTGTCCTCATCGGTGAAGCTGCCCTGAATCTTGTTCAGGAGTTCCAGGGCGGCAAGGATTTTGCCGGCCTTGTTCCGAATGGGGAGCGCGAGGATGTTCCGCGTGTGGAAACCCGTGCGCTTGTCCACCTCGGGATCGAAGCGCGGATCGGCGTAAGCGTCGGGTATGTTGATGATCTCCCCCGTCTTGGCCACGTGGCCGGCAATTCCACGGCCCAGCGGAAGGCGGATTTCCTGCTTCTCCATGCCCTGCGCGATGAGCGACCAGATCTCGTCCGTTTTCTCATCCACCAGGAACAGGGTTCCCCGTTCGGCTTTCGCCAGGGTCTTGGCAACCTCCAAAATTCGGCCCAGGAGTTCGGAGAGATCCAGTGTGGAGTTGAGCGCCTTACTGGCCTCGACCAGGAACTGCAGTTTGTCCAGGTTGCGTTGCGTGGAGGCGAACCGTTTCGCATCCCGCAACGCCACGGAGGCAAGCCGCGCGTATAGACGAAAGAGCGCCAGCCAGGATCCCTCTGGAGTTTTCGCGCCGGCAAGAACCAGCACGCCGAAGGTCTGGGTCTCCTCTGACAGTGGGTAGGCCGCGAGAAAGCCGACCTTGTGCTGCGCCACCCACGGAGCGATTTCGTCTCCTTCCAGTGCGATTCCCGGGTAAACCTGCGGCAGTTTCGTCTGCACGGCTCTACCCAGAAGCGCATGGCTGGTGGAGACTTCTCGCCATGAGGCGGGAAAGGGGTAGCCCCCTGCGGAGATCGCGAGTCCCAGGTGCGACCGCGCAGAATCCAGGCGCCAGATCCCGGCAGCCGCCACCGCCGATCGTGTTACCAGGTGGTTGACCAGCGCCTCCATGGCCCCCTGGGGTTCGACGGGTGTGCAGAACTCGCAACCCAGCTCGTCAATCTCCCTAACCAAGTCCATGCGTGTGTGCTCCGGCGTCGCTTCTAAAGGACGGTCGGCCTTCTGGAGTTTATGAGCCACAACCAAAAGTCCTTGAGGGGATGCCACTTTACTTGAGGACGGGCAGTATATAGCTTCCCCGTGCCATGCGCAAACCGTTTTTCGGTTTCTCCGCACCGGAGGCGACTCATTTTCAGGTAAATGCGGAGCAGACTCTATCCCTGAACGGGAACAAGAGGGCATCCGAGGCCAGCGCCTCCGAAGTCTGGCCATCCCTGCCCCCGTGACCCGCAGAGAGTCTGCGCGAAAACACGGGTAGACTGAGCGGCACAGCCGCCGTTGTAGAAAGGTTTTCACATAGCCTCGGAATGGGTCACAGGCAGTTCGACGCGGACTCTGGCCAGGTCGATAGCGTGTTGTAGCGCTGAGCTTTAGCTCAGCTGCTAGATATGCACAGGAAGGAGGAAGTGGATAATTCGGGAAACCCTGGATTACCCACTTCCCCAGGTAGTCAATAGAATTGAGTTACATTCTTAGACGTGGGAGCCGTCTGAAAGGTTGCACAATTTCCTGACTGTGTCGGGTTGCATGGGTGGGTGTCCGAACCCGCGCGTCTGCCGGGGTTTGCTTTGATTCTCCGCGCTGCGGAGCCTGGCGGACCGGCGTTCAATAAGCCTGCGAGAGCCAGTTGCGCATAGTTCCGCCTCGCGGGACTGCAGCCCTCAAGACGAAGGGCGCAGGAAGCCTCGGCGGCCAACCCAGGTGCCGGGCTTGGGTTCGAGGGATCGGTGGAGGGAAGACGCCTCGGACCTTCAGTGAAGCACCGTTGTATTTGCTTAATGAGCACGCACCTAAAATGTAAATATTCTACAACATTTGTAATAGAACAGAAGTTGACGCGCGAAGCGGAGTGGCGTATATTTCGCATAGGTAATTGAGGTCAGACCGGATTGGTAGGGGGAACCGTTCGGTCGACATAACATCCACAATACCCCCCTGCGCCCATCGACGGGGAATGCAGCAGTCGGCAGAGATCATGCATGTGGGGAAGCCTCAACTTCCCTGCCTGGAGTGGCTGCAATGGCGGTTCATGCCGGCGGCTCGGCGCTGGCTCTTATCCTAGCGTTTATAGCCGTTGCCGTCATCGTCGTCATCACTTGGTCCCTCACTCGGGTCCTGGGGACGCGAAGCACGAAGCTGCGATGGGGCACGGAAGTCTTCTGGTTTTCCAGCCTGCATTTCTTTAGCAAGGAACTTTCCGAGTGTCGTGACCCCCAGCAGATGGTGGAGCAGGCGCTCCGTGGCGCATTGGACATGTTGGATACGCAGGATGGATACATCCTGCTGGGTGACGACGGGGGCGAGGGAATAAGTCATTGCGGAGCCAGAGGTCTGTCAGCGCAAACAGCGGAGCACCTCGGCCGGGACCCCCTTTATCGCTACCTCCTCGCGAGCGGCGAGCGCTGGGGTGCCCTGATGGTTTTCCCGGACATGCGCCGGTCGGAAGTGGTAACGGCGTGGCAGCGCGATCCCATCTTCTACGAATTTCGCAACGTCCTAAGGGCCGAAGGCTTGCGGACACTTGTGGTGTTGGGGTTACAAGTCCGCGACAAATCCTACGGAGCTTTGGTGCTGGGCTTTCGTAGTGTGCGGAGTTTCGAACCCCAGGAGCTTCGCGTGGCGCTGGCTATCGGCAATCAGGTGAGTGTGGCCGTCGAGAACTGGTTGCTGAACCGCGCGGCGGAGCGCCGGGAAGAGGAGATGCGAATCCTCCACCGGGTGGGTGAATCCCTGCTCTCCACTTTTGACCTGAACGCCCAGATCGAGATCCTGCGCTGTGAACTGCCTGGCCTCGTCGGCGGTGCGAATTTCGATCTGGCTCTGCAGGACACTCATGAAGGTCCGCTGGAGGTCGTAGCGCCGACTGAAACCGCCGGGCCCCAAGCGGCGGGGACGGGCGGTCCCGCCAACTCGCTTACACAATATGTGCAGCGGACTCGCCAGCCGTTGCTGGTAGCGAGCGATGTGCAGGGAACTACCCGTGGGTTGGGCCTGGCGCCGATGGATCCGCGCGTCCGCACTTGGTGCGGGGTGCCAGTGCACTTCTCCGATGGCTCGATGGGCGTGCTGGCGCTGACGGATTTCCAGCGCGAGCATGCCGTCACCAAGAGGCAGTTTGATCTGGTGCAAGTGCTGGCCCAAGAGGCGGCGGGGGCCATTGAGAACGCCCGGCTTTTCAAGAAGGAACAGCGGCGAGCCAGCCACCTGGCGTTGCTCAATGAGTTGGGGCGCAAAGCCAGCTCGGTGCTGGACCCGGAGGAACTGCTCCCCAGCATCTGCCGTCAGGTTCGTAGCGCTTTCGAGTATGATTTGGCGCGGATCGAGATCATGGATTCCGAGCGGGAGGAACTGGTGGTTGAGGCGGAAGCCGGCTACGGCCCGGAGTTGCTGGGCCGCCGCATTCGCATGGGGGAAGGACTGGCCGGAGTAGCCGCTGAGTCGGGCGAGCCGGTCCTGGCCAATTCCGTGGCGGAGTCGCCGCAGTACGTCCCGGTCCATCCCGGCATTCGGGCTGCGCTGAGTCTTCCCTTGAAGTATCGCGAAGAATTGTTGGGTGTGCTGAGCCTGGAGAGTC
>PMYF01000463.1:0-1260 GCA_003171295.1 Acidobacteriota bacterium
AACCTCTCGACGGGCATAGGCAGCCGTCTGCCGATTGATACCTCTATGTGGAGGCGGTTGCGACGGCGCTGCAAGAGTGAAACGATCAGAGCGTAGGACCACACCGGGAAATCATGTCCTGCCCCACCTGCTGCAACTCCTGACACACCTTTATTTACGGACCCGCAATCAACACAGGAGGATTTCTGCGTGTCTGAATCTGAAAGCCAATTTAAAGGTATTCGTGGATTCCTCTGGATGGCCGTAGGCTTTTTGCTCCGAGCGGCTGCCATGGGGAGCGCAATCTATATCGTTTTTCACCTGTTCAACTATTTGTGAACTCCACAGTTCGGAGGAACCTTCTCCGATAGTCGCCGCCCGGAGTCAAACACCATCCTGCCGCACTGCCCCATCGACCAATCTTCCCATGGCGGAGACCTTAGGGCTGACCCAGACCACACTCTTCCAACCGCCGTGGGCAGCCAGAAACTTGGGCGAACGCAAGTACTCCCATGCTCCTCCTGCGAGGCCAGCGGCCTGCTTACCGCCCAATGCGTAGTGCAGGTCCTGCCACGTGCGGCCGTCCGGCGCCTGTCCTTTGTAGCCGCGCTCCATGACACCGATTCCCGGCTTAGGCTGATCTGTCTTGAACATGATCAACTGAAAGCACCCGCACCCCGTGTGCGGCGCCTCGTCGAGGGAATGCAGTTGGACGCGTGTAATCCTTCCTCCCGTCAGGCGCGCCGCCGCCGCGTTCGCTCCCGACCACTCCCCGGCGGCAGGATCGAGCAGATCACCCTTGGCGCAGGTCCCGAAGGAGTTGATTCCGGAGTGCAACGCGCGGTGATGGATGTTGGTCATGTCATCGTAGCCGTAAAGTGCTCCGGTTTTGATGAACTCGTAGGCCCGGCCGCATTGCGGGGGTCGCTCAGGCGTGAGGATACAGACGTGATCGGGCGCGAAAGCCGAGCAGCCAACGCAAGTGATAAACTCAGAAACGCTCTCTTCGGTTGCCGACTCGATCTCCCGCTCCCGTTGGGTTCTCTCGGCAGAGACATCGACGGCCATGGCGTTCAAGCGATCGCGGTCGAAGATGACCTCAGCACGTAGTTTTGTGATTCTCGGAAACTCGTTGCGAACCGCCGCAATCAGGGACTCACCAATTTGCTTGGGAGGCAAATTCAAGCCAGGCGCAAGTCCTAGCAGGAGTCGGCCGGAAGCGTGCTTCGCCAACACCCCACGCATTTTGGTGAATACGCGCGCCGCGCGGGACTCGATATA
>PMYF01000463.1:1300-5820 GCA_003171295.1 Acidobacteriota bacterium
GGGATTCAGGTAGTCGGGCAAGGGCGGAAGGTCAGGGTGATCCAGCAGGCGGCGGATGCTCGGGAAAGCGACCACGGCATCGACGACTTCATCGAGCGAGGCCGCGTGGACCTGGCGCCCGAGTTGGAACGGATAGTCCGGGGGCGTGACGGCGGGCACGCCGATGCGCATGGCCGCCAGAGATAAGGTCAATTCCAGATCACTCAGCTTTCCCCGGCAGACCACCAGGCCGGAGGTGAAGTCTTCAATGAAGTGCCCCAGCAGATGGGTATCGCCGAACGGCACGCGCCCGTAAACAAAGGCGTAGCGCGTCAGCGCATTCAGCATGCTGTAGACGCCCGCACGCTTCTCCGGCGCACCCATGTACTTGAACTGCCAGCGGGTATTCAGCGCGGCTTCTGCTTCCTTTACGCCGGCATCTCCCAGGAAGGAGATCCAACCATTCAAGCGTTTACTGGCAAACACCTGGGTCAAGAAGGCATCGTCGTCGGGCACCGATGCGGATGCGCCCGGCTGGTTGCAGGCGTAAAGCTCAAGCAGCACCAGGCCCACATCGAGGAGGCTGAGGGGATCCATCTCGATGCGAGCGCGCACATCGGCGCGGACCCGCTCGGGATCAGGGATCTCCCCATAAACCGCCAAGGCTAAGGGAAGGGGAAATCGCTCCGAAACGACGGGCCGGAATTCGAGCCCCTGGGTTATTTGCAAGAGTTCAGCAAGCCCTCGCTGGAGGATCGCCTGCGCCTCTCGAGAAAGTCCGGTCCCGTGATCATGAGAACGGTTTTGCAATGCGAGTCTCCACCAAGGTTTCCAGCCGGAATCTTCATTTCCAAATCTCGCCGGCCGGTATTGTATTGCCCATCTTCAAAACACCGGGCCACCCGGGTCTTGCCGCACGCGCTTAGGCAATTTGCTTACCTGCGTCGGGGCCTACTGACTGGTCGAACACGGACTCCACGGTGATCTTAACGACGTGGTGCAGCGGCGGCAGGCCCTTGGGAGACTCCTTGAGCTGCTTGCTGGTCTCTTCAAACAGTGGGCCGGAGGTTACGACCTCGGCGGTTCCTTTGAGCTGGTAGCCCTTGGCCGTAGCCGCGTCCACAACCGTGACGGCAACTTTGGCATTCTCCTGGAGATTCTTTCTGGTCTTCAGAGAAAATAAGTCGGCGAAAAGCACGTGATGCTCATCCAGCAATTTGAGAGTTCCTTTGGGGGTGACGTTGGGCTCTCCGTCGCGGGAGGCAGTTGCCACCCACGCCAACTTGCCCGGTAGAAAGTCCTGAACATACTTAGGAATGCTTACCATGATCGTGCCTCCAGACGCGATTTACTGAACACGGCTTTAGTTTAGCAGGATTGGGCAGTAGACCCAGTAGCAGGCGCTACAAAGTTCGCATGTTTTTGCCGCGTTAAGAATCTGCGGACGAGGACATACGGAGAAGAATGTGGACATGGGAAAGATGAAAGAACCGTAGGGATATGCTGCGGGCAGGGGTGCAGGCTGAGCTTGCCGTGAATTCAACCTATCGCGGCAGAGTCGCTGATGAAAAGGAACTTGCCGGTCGTGCGAATCTTCCCCATATCGCGGAGTTTCCCGAGCGTGCGGGTAACGCTCACGCGGTGAGCGCCCACGAGGAAGCCGATTTCCTCATGGGTCAACGGGAAGGCAATCGTCCAACCTCCGGGTGCGCGTGTGCCCACTTCCCGCGCGACGTTAACCAAGACCTCGTAGAGTCGAGCCTCCAGGCTCGGCTCCGAAAGGGCGCCCACTTTCCCGGAGAGGTGCTCAATTCGAAGGGAAAGGTTTCGGATCACCGCCAGCCCGACCATCGGATAATTCAGGACCAGGTTCTCGAAACTCTTTCTATTGATGCCGCAAGTAAGCGTGGACTCCAAGCAAGTGGCCCCGACCGGGTATTCGCCCTTCTCGATCAGGACATTTTCGCCGAGCAGATCTCCCGCCTTTCGGATATCGAGGGTAAGGATGCGCCCCTCCTCCGTGACCTTCCAAAGCTTCACTGACCCCATTTTGATCAGATACATACTGTCTGCGGGGTCACCCTGCCGGAACAGATCCTCTCCCGCAGCCAGGTTCCGTCGTAGCAGATTCTTGGAGATAGCACCCCACGCCTCCGGTGGCGCACTCTCGAAGAGCCACACTTGGCCGAAACAACGGAGGTCGAGAACAACGCCGGGGCCGGCCAGTTCATTACATAGGCACGAATTGCTCATAACCTCTCGCTTTCTGAGCGCGGCTCTCAGCCACTTATCGCGGAATTTCCGATTTCAACTTCATCTCTTACACGGAAGCTAAACTATGCCGCGGCGGTTTGCCAAGCTCGGATCGACGTGGTTCAAGTTGACATGCTCCGCCTCGGATCACATTGTGGTTCGTTTGGCGGTTTCGCTGATTTATTCCCCGCCTCCAGCCTACCCGGCCGCTCACACTTGTCCCTACTGTATCACTTCTGAGCGCTCGTTTGGCTCTCTCTCCCCTGATTTATTAGCTGTCCGGCGGGGGACATCTGTCGACGCTGTGAGGTCTGGCAGTGAGATAAATTCCATTCTGGAATGCTGGTTGGCCAGAATGAGTGTACACATTCTTCTGAGAAAGGAGCCCCCCTTGCGCTTCCAGGGCAAAGGTCGTCTCGGGTTCTACCCGCTGCCAATATCCGAAGCCCAGCGGATTCGCAGATCCCTCAGGTTTCCAGATGGTCCGTCGTCCGCAATCGACCCTTGTGTTGGCGATGGCGTGGCGTTCGAGGTTATCACCAATGGTGCTGATGTATTCCGCTACGGTATTGAGCTTGATGCCTACCGGGCCGAGCAAGCCAGGGAGCGGATTCCCAACATCGTTCAGGGAAATACTCTGGAAGTCCAAGGCCCGGTCGAGTGCTTTGGCCTCCTGTATTTAAATCCACCTTACGATTGGACACTGGGGCCGGCTGACAGCCGTCGCACTGAGCAGATGTTCCTGAGCCACACCTATCGATGGCTAAAACCTGGTGGCGTATTGCTATTCGTTATCCCCGGCGACCGGCTGGCCGAATGCAGTCAGATTCTCTCTTCGCACTTCCGTGACGTCCGGGTGTACCGTCTGGAGGCACCTGAGTGTGTGCGCTATAAGCAGGTGTTGGTGATCGGAGCACGCCGAAGCCGACGTGAGAAAGAGCGGCTTACGGACAACGACATCACCAGGGCGCGGCTTTACTACGCCGGCCTCGCAAGGAATCCCTCCCCAATCCCGGTCCTGCCTTCCGAGCCCGAAACCCGGTACGACGTGCCCGTGAGCGGACCAGTTCAACTGGTCTATCGTGGCCTGCCGCTGGATGAGATCGAGGATCTTCTGCCCCAGTCAGCGGGCTATCGACAAGCAGGACGTATTCTCTTTGCAGAGCCCGTGTTTGCCACAGGGCGTCCCCTCACACCATTACATGCTGGCCACGTCGGACTCCTTGCGTGTTCAGGACTTTTGAATGGTATCTTTGGACGTAATGACCAACGTCATATTGCCTTCTGGCAAGCTGTAAAGGTCGTGGACAAGATAGAGGAAGAAGAGGATGGCGTAATCACCGTCCGGGAGAAGGAAAGATTCTCCAACGAGTTGACAGTGGTGTTTTCCACAGGCCAAGTCGCCATACTGAAATAATCCTGCCTCTCCCACTGCAAATTCCCTCTCTGCCAATTCCCACGAATCCCTATAGGACATCCACCATGAAGAATGCCCACGAGCGCTTCGGGGTATTGGAATACACGAAGCGGATGAAGGACACCACCACGCGAATCCAGCTTCGGCTGGATCGGTTTATCGGAGAGGTCGAAGACGGACGGAACGGTAAGGCCCATCTCATATCTGTTCTGGGCGGCGACTCCGGCGTTGGCGCAATCTGGGCAGCGGTCATCGAGCAGAACCTCTTTACCGTGGAAGCCCCGGGAATCGAGCCGCTAGCAGCGACCCTGGGTGAAGACACCCAATGCTTCCGAGGAACGATCACTATCGCGGGCCGCAAACCAATCCGCCACCTGGTGGCAATCTCAGCGGAGCTGGCTAAGACACGTCCCGGAGCCGATCCGGGAGGCAGTCGAACCATCCTGTGTGATAACGANNGTGCTGTACCGCATCGCCCAGCGTTTTGGGTTGCCGGTCGTGCCGGAGTGGGCCGGTTGGTTCAACGAGGAGATCAACCGCCGTGGAGCGATCAAACCGCTTATCGGTCTGGGGTGCTCTCCGGTGCTGGTCAGCGGCACGAAGAAGTTATTCCTGAAATGGATTCGAACTGCCCTGCGGCAGAAGCGGATTGAGGTTCCTGACTGCAATGGGCCGGTCCGCTGGAGCCCGGCCCACAGTTTCTTCCGAATCAACCAGAATGACCTGGAGGGGGTTAGGGGGCAGGAGCCAGGCGAAGAAAGTCACGGCTTTCAAGTGGAGGGGGAGGAGGCACCGTCATGCGAATCATCTTGAAGGTTTCAAGCAGCAACGAGCATTGCAATGGGGATTGTGAATTCGCCCTCTTGGATTT
>PMYF01000887.1:0-11170 GCA_003171295.1 Acidobacteriota bacterium
TGAACCCGCCGGCGTGCCGCGTCTTTGGAAACCATCTGTAACATCAGGAGCTCTCCGCGTTCCTCAGCTTCAGACTACCCCGCCTTGCCTGCACCACCCGCCGCCGCGGCGGCCTTACCCACCTTCTTCTTCAAGCGCTCGCCCGTGTAACGAATGCCCTTGTTCTTGTATGGATCCGGGGGGCGCAAAGTGCGAATTTTCGCCGCCACCTGGCCCACCTGCTGCTTGTCCACGCCACTGACGATAAGATGGGTCTGTTTCTCCACGCTGAGCGCGATCCCCTCGGGCAGGGGAAAATCGATGGGATGTGAATAGCCCAGAGTAAAAGTCACCGACTTACCCTTCGACTCGGCGCGATAGCCGATCCCCACGATATCCATGTGCCTCTCAAAACCCTGGGCTACGCCGCGCACCGCGTTCGCGAGTAAGCTCCGCGCCAGTCCGTGCAGGGCAGCCTGCTCATCGGTTTCGCGCTTCAACAGCAGATGGCCATCCTGCTTCTCAAGCTGGATTCCCGGGGGAAGAGGAATTCGCAAGGTTCCCTTGGGCCCCTTTACCGCCAGCGACGTTCCCTCTGCCTCCACGGTGACTCCCGCGGGCAAATCAATCACCTTCCTGCCTATTCTCGACATAGCTTCAATTCCTGTCATTCCGTCCGGAGTCCGGAGTGCGAACCCGTCGACTCTAGGAAACACTGCAGAGTACTTCACCACCCAGCCGCGCCTTGCGGGCAGCCTTACCGGTCATGACTCCACGCGGCGTGGTCAGGATGCTCACTCCCAGTCCTCCCAGGATGCGCGGAACTTCGCGCGCGCCCACATAGACGCGCCGGCCGGGCTTGGAGACGCGGTCCAGATCGGAGATGGCGTTCATCCCGTCCGGTCCGTACCTCAGGAAGACCTTCAGTACTTTCTTTTTTTCTTCTTCGCCCACCTTGAAGTTACCAATATAGCCTTCTTCCTTCAGGATGCGCGCGACCTCAATCTTGAGTTTCGAGGACGGCATATCCACACGCGCATGACGCGCTTGAATCCCGTTACGGATTCGGGTGAGCATGTCGGCAATGGGATCAGTGACGGCTGACATAAGACTCCCGATTTAGCATTTGCTAAACCTCTCGACCCGGCTCACCAGCTGGATTTGGTGACACCTGGGATTTCGCCGCGCAGCGCGAGCTGCCGGAAACAAAGGCGGCACATCTTGAACTTGCCTAGGTAACCACGCGGTCGGCCGCAAATCAAGCAGCGATTCCGGTGCCGAATCTTGAACTTCGGCTTCCTGCGCAATTTGGCCATCATGGAAGAACGCGCCACGTTTTACCCCCCTGCCTTTTCACTGGGCTGCCCGGCTGCCTGGCGACGCTGCGCCTCGGACCGGAAGGGCATCCCCATGTGCCGGAGCAAGGCCATCGCCTCGGCGTCGGTCCTGGCATCGGTTACGATCGTGATGTTCATGCCTTTGACTTTGTCGACCTTGGCGTAATCAATCTCCGGAAACACCAGTTGGTCACGCAGTCCCAGGGTGTAGTTGCCCCGGCCATCGAAGGCCCGCGTGGAGACACCGCGAAAGTCGCGCACGCGTGGCATGGCCACATTGGTGAGGCGATCGAAGAACTCATACATGCGATCACCCCGCAAGGTCACCATGGCCCCGATGGGCATGTTCTTGCGCAACTTAAAATTGGCAATCGACTTCCGGGCGCGCGTGATCACGGGCTTCTGACCGGTGATCTGCCCCAGTTCCTGGGCGGCGGAATCAAGTAGCTTGGCGTTCTGAATGGCTTCACCCAAGCCCATGTTCACGATGATTTTCCGCAAGCGGGGCACCGCGTTGGTGTTCGCGTAGGCAAATTCCTTCACCAGGGCCGGCACGACCTCCTGCTGGTATCGCTCTTTCAGTCTCGGAGCCATGTTCGCTTTCGTTCCTCCCAGCCTTTACTTATCCAGAGATTTTTCGCACTTTGCGCAGATGCGCACTTTCTTGCCTCCGGCCATTTCACGGTGCTGGATGCGCGTTGGCCCGCAATCACTGCAGACCAGCGCCACGTTGGATACGTGGATGGGGCCTTCCTTCTCCAGGACGCCCCCCCGAATTTGCTTGGCGGGATTCGGCCGCACGTGACGCTTGACCATATTCACGTGCTCAACAAAGAGTCGCTCCTTGGCGGGTTCGACTTCCAGAACCCTTCCCCGGGTCGGCTGGCCGGCTGCGCCCCGGCTGCGCCCGGCGATCACTTCCACGATGTCGTTCTTGCGGATATCCATTGCCATACCCCTTACAGAACCTCAGGCGCCAAAGAAACAATCTTCAAGAACTTCTTTTCACGTAACTCGCGGGCCACCGGCCCGAAGACACGCGTTCCCACCGGCTCATTCGCGTCATTAATCAACACTGCCGCGTTCTCGTCGAACCGGATATAGCTGCCGTCGCGCCGGCGCTGCTCTTTCCGCATGCGCACGATGACGCACTTGACAACTTTGCCCTTGGGAATAGCGCTGTCGGGCGCCGCTTCTTTCACCGCCGCCGTCACCACGTCACCCAGTCCCGCCTGCAGCCCCACATCGCCGCCCAGCGGGAGGATGCAGGAGAGCTTGCGGGCTCCAGAATTATCCGCCACCTGGAGAATGGTGCGCATCCCGATCATACGGCCACCTCCGGCACGGGAGCGACTTGTGTCGCCCTGGTTATGATCTCTGCCACCCGCCAGCGCTTGCGGCTGCTCAAGGGGCGAGTCCCCTCAATTCGCACCGTGTCGCCCACTCGACATTCGTTCTTCTCGTCGTGGGCCAGGAACTTCTTCGACCGCCGCACGACGCGTTTATAGAGCCGATGGGTCACCTGCCGCTCCACCGTGACCACCACCGTCTTCTGCATCTTGGCGCTGCTCACCACTCCGGTCTTTCCCTGTCGCCTCGTTGGCATCACACCCTGTTCCTGTCCGCCTGCTGTCTCCGTCACCATGCACCTACTTGTTGGTTTGCGCAGCGCCCTTCTGGCGCTCACGCAGCAGTGTTTTCACCTTGGCGATTCCCTTGCGCAGCTCCCGGATGGCGGTCAAGTGCTCGGACTGTCCGCCCGCCATCTGAAACTTCAACCGAAAGAGCTGGTCTGAAAACTCGCGATCCCGAGTCTTCAGCTCAGCATCGGTCCACTCCCGCATTTTCTCTGCGGGCCACTTCCATCGCTTGTCTTTCTCCAGCTTCATGAGCTCCACTCCACCATCCGCTAGAGTGCCGTGGCGCGCGCCACGAACCGCGTCGGCAAAGGCAGTTTGTGACTGGCCAAACGCAGGGCCTCGCGCGCGTCGGCTTCCGATACGCCTTCCATTTCAAAGAGCACCCGGCCGGGCCTGACCACGGCCACCCAGAACTCCGGCGCACCCTTGCCTTTTCCCATGCGGGTTTCGGCGGGTTTCTTGGTCACCGGCTTGTCCGGGAAGATTCGAATCCAAAGCTTCCCGCCGCGCTTGATGAACCGCATGATCGCCACGCGACTGGCTTCGATCTGGCGGTCGGAAATCCAACCGGCCTCGACGACCTTCAATCCGTAGTCGCCAAAAGATAGGTCGGAACCCCGCCAGGCCTTGCCGCGCATCCGGCCCCGCTGCTGTTTCCGGTACTTCACTTTGCTCGGCATCAACATAACTTAGTTCTCGGTTCTGAGTTTTCGGTTCTCAGTCGGTGCGGCCAAGCCGCTTCCTCATCCGCCTGGACTGCCGTCTGCGAACAGACAATTGGGGGATTCCCCTACGCTACCGGCGCCACGGCAACCGGTTTCTCGACCTTTTCCACCCGGCGCCTCTGCTCCAAGATTTCGCCGTTGTAAATCCAGCACTTCACACCGATCGCGCCGTAGGTCGTATGGGCTTCAGCATATCCGTAATCGATGTCAGCGCGCAGCGTGTGCAGCGGCAGGCGGCCCTGCAAGTACCACTCGGAGCGGGCAATTTCCGCGCCGTTCAGCCGTCCGCCACAGCGAACCTTAATCCCTTTGCAGCCAAACCGCAGCGCGGAATCCACTGACTTGCGCATGGCGCGCCGGAAAGCGACGCGCTTTTCCAGTTGCAGGCAAATTGCCTCCGCCACGAGCTGCGCGTTCAATTCCGGCCGGTGCACTTCCTGGATATTGATGGGCAGCACCTCGCGTCCGGTGCGCTTCTGGATTTCCTGCCGCAAGCGGTCGATCTCCGCGCCCTTGCGGCCGATGATGATGCCCGGCCGGGCCGTGTGGATCGTCACTTTGAGCTTGTTGCCGGGGCGCTCGATCTCGATGGAGGCCACGCCCGCGGCGCGCAACTGGTCCTTCAGCCGCTTCTTGATTTTCAAGTCTTCGTGGAGAAGGTCGGCATAGTCCTTCTTGGCAAACCACCGTGACTTCCACGTCTTGGTGTATCCCAGGCGGAACCCGTAAGGATGAACCTTCTGACCCACCCTAGCCTCCTTCATGTTGCCGGTCGCGCCAGGCTCCAGCCCAGGCGGCCAGCCGCGCGTGAGTTGACCCGTCTAGCCTTCCGGCGCCTCGACCACAACCGTGATGGCGCTGGTGCGGCGCTGGTAACGAAAAGCACGGCCCATCGGCGCCGGCCGGATGCGCTTCTGGCGCGGGCCCTCGTTTACGTAGATCTTAGAAACCACCAGTTCGTCCACGTCCAGATGTTCAGCCTTCTGCTCGGCATTCGAGACGGCCGAACGCAGGACCTTCTCGACTTCGCGAGTGACAGCCTTCTTGGTGAATGTCAGGATGCTGAGCGCCTCACTGACGCTCTTACCGCGGATCAGGTCCACAACCAATCGGGCCTTCTGCGGGGAAACTCGGACGTATTTGTAAGTGGCGCTTGCTTCCATCGATTCACCTGAACTTCGGGGTCAAAGACCCGAAAATTAGCTGGCGCCTCCCGCACCCGCCGGAGGAGCCGCTGCCGCCTTCTTGGGCGCAGCGGAGACTGGCGGGGGCGCCGCCGCCGCCGCGGCTCTTTCGGCTGCGATTTTCACGCCGTGCCCCTTGAAGGTGCGCGTCGGTGAAAACTCACCCAGCTTTTGTCCCACCATGTTCTCCGTGATGTACACGGGAATAAACTTCTTGCCATTGTGGACGGCCACGGTGTGTCCGATCATCTCGGGCAGAATCGTGGAACGCCGCGACCAGGTCTTTATCACTTTTTTCTCGAACCGCCGATTGAGCAGCTCGATCTTCTTCATCAAGTGATCGTCCACAAACGGACCCTTTTTCAGCGACCTTCCCAAGGTGCCCTCCCTCTATTTCTTTTCCCGCCGCTTCACAATGAATCGGTCCGTGGCCTTGTTGTTCCGCGTCTTGTAACCGCGGGTTGGCTTGCCCCAAGGTGTCACGGGATGGCGGCCTCCGGAGGTCTTGCCTTCGCCGCCTCCCAGGGGGTGGTCCACCGGATTCATGGCCACACCGCGCACCGTGGGTCGAATACCCATCCAGCGCTTCCGGCCCGCCTTGCCGATGGAAAGGTTCTCGTGGTCCAGGTTCCCGAGTTGGCCGATGGTAGCCACACACTCCATGTACACTTTCCGAACCTCACCCGACGGCAGCCTCACTTGGGCATACTCGCCCTCTTTGGCAAGCAACTGCGCTGTGCCGCCGGCGCTGCGAACCAACTGGCCGCCTTTCCCGGGGCGCAACTCAATGTTGTGAATCATGGTGCCCACGGGAATGTTCTTGAGGGGAAGCGCATTGCCCGTGACGATATCCGATTCCGGACCGGACACCACACGGTCCCCAACTTTTAGACCCAGGGGGTAAAGGATGTAGCGCTTCTCGCCATCGGCATAACATAGCAGCGCAATGAAGGCGGAGCGATTGGGGTCGTACTCAACGCTCAGCACCCGCGCCGGAACTCCCACCTTGTCGCGCTTGAAATCGATCAGCCGGTAGTGGCGCTTGTGGCCGCCGCCCCGGTGCCAAATAGTTATTTCGCCGTGGTTGTTCCGCCCTGAAATGCGGGTCTTCGGTTCCAGAAGCGGCTTGTGAGGTTCGGAGGAAGTGATTTCCTCAAAGGTCAAGCTAGTCTGGAACCGCCGGGTTTCGGTGTAGGGTCGGTATGTTTTGATTCCCATAGCCTTCATCTTTCGCGGCACGCGCCGCTCAACAGATCAGTCGCGCCTAGGCACTCTCCACGTACTCCGGAATTTTCTCTCCGGCCCGAAGCTTTACATAGGCCTTCTTCCAATCCGGCCGGTGACCCACCATGCGGCCTCGGCGCCGCTCCTTGCCCACGTAACTCGAGGTGTGGACCGCCTCCACTTTGACCTTAAAGACGGTCTGCACGGCTTCTTTGATCTCGGTCTTGGTGGCGTGCGGATCAACCTTGAAACACAAGGTTCGATTGCGCTCCTTCACGTCCAGACTCTTCTCGGTAACGATCGGTTTCTGCANNGCCCCCTCGGAAATCAGCAACTGGTCGTGGCTCAGCACGTGGTAAGGATGCAGTTCGTGGTGCCGCACCAGGTCACAGCCGGCGAGGTTTCGGGAAGAGAGTTCCAGGTTACGGTTGGCGGCGTCGTTCACCACCAACACTGTCTTCTCGACACCCAGCTTGTGGAGTGTCCCGGAAAACCCGCTCGTTTTGACTGCGGCGAGGTTGAACTGGTCCACTACCGTCAGCTTGTGATCCTGGAATTTCGCCGCCAGCGCTGACCGCAGAGCCCCCCGTAGGATCCTTTTGGGAAGCTCGTAGGAATAATCGCGGGGCTGGGCTCCGTGCGCGATGGAACCGTGCCGCCACAGGGAACTGCGGATCGAGCCCGCGCGGGCCCGGCCCGTTCCCTTCTGCCGCCAAGGCTTCTTGCCGCCGCCCCGCACTTCGGCGCGGGTCTTCGTCTTGTGCGTGCCGCGGCGCTGGCTAGCCAGATACTGCTTGACCGCTTCCCAAAGCAGACTCTGATTGGGCTTGGCGCCGAAGACTTCATCGAGCACCTGCAGCTCTTTCACCGTCTGCCCTTCGAGATTTTTGACTTCAACGGTTGCCATATCCGCTGGAAGTAGTCAGTTGTCCGTGATCTGTTGTCCGCAAGATCGCTCCGCGGTTTCCGACCGCCGGCTGCTGACTCTACTTTTCCTTTCTGCCGACTGCATTCTGCCTACTTCTACTTATGGGGCGCCTTGGCCTTGTGCACGATCACATAGCTGCCTTGAGGGCCCGGGACAGCGCCTTGAATCAGCAGCGTGTTCTCCTCTGACGACACTTGCACCACGCGCAGATTCCGTATGGTTGCTCGAGCGTTGCCCATATGGCCGGGGCCGCGCATCCCCTTCATAACTCGGGATGGCCACGCCGAGGCGCCAATCGACCCCGGAGCGCGATGGAACATGGAGCCGTGCGACCCGCCGCCCCCCCCAAAGTGATGGCGCTTGTGGACACCCGCAAACCCGCGCCCTTTGGAAACCCCCGTCACATCCACCAGGTCGTTGACCGCGAAGACATCTGCCAAAACCTTATCGCCGACATTTACGTCCCCGGCGTTCGGCGCCAGGCGCACTTCGCGCAGGAAACGGACCGGGTTCGCCCCGGCTTTCTTGAAGTGTCCCTCCCGGGGCTTGGTTACCCGCTTGGGGGGGGGCAACTCCACCAGGCCGAGTTGCGCCGCCTCGTAGCCGTCCTTCTGCGCCGTCTTGCGCTGCACCACTACGCAAGGTCCAGCTTTCAGTACCGTCACCGGGATCACGTCGCCATTGTCCGCGAAGACCTGCGTCATGCCCAGCTTCATTCCCAGTATGGCGTTCACCATATTCCCCACTCAGACCTGATGGCTCAGCGTTCCGACTGCACCAGCCGCGCACTACTTCGTGTGTTCTTTGCCGAACGCCTTGATCTCGATGTCCACTCCAGAAGGCAAGTCGAGCTTGGTCAGGGCTTCAATCGTCCCCGAGGTCGGCTCCAGGATATCCACCAGCCGCTTGTGCGTGCGGATCTCAAACTGCTCACGCGATTTCTTATCGGTATGCGGCGAGCGCAGCACGCAGTACTTGTTCTTGATGGTGGGCAAAGGAATGGGTCCCGCCACCTGGGCGCCCGTGCGCTTCGCGGTGGAAACTATTTCCGCCGCCGACTGATCCAGTATCCTGTGATCGTACGCCTTCAACCGAATTCGAATCTTCTGATGTAGCATCAGCCTCTGCCTTACGCCAAGATTTCCGCGNNTCGCCCGGCATCACCATCTCCGTCCCCGCCGGCAACTGCGCCACTCCCGTCACGTCTGTGGTACGGAAGTAGAACTGGGGCCGGTAGCCCTTGAAGAACGGCGTATGCCGCCCACCTTCTTCCTTCGTCAATATGTACACCGAGGCGTTGAACTTCGTGTGCGGCGTGATCGACCCCGGCTTCGCCAGCACCATGCCCCGCTCCACGTCGTCCTTCTCCGTCCCCCGCAGCAGCACTCCGATGTTGTCCCCCGCCTGCCCTTCATCCAAGAGCTTCTTGAACATCTCCACGCCCGTCACCACCCGCTTAAACGGCTCCGGTCGCAGCCCCACAATCTCGATCTCTTCCTGTACCTTCACCTTGCCCCGCTCCACCCGTCCCGTCACCACCGTCCCGCGTCCCGAAATCGAGAAAATATCTTCCACCGGCATCAGAAACGGCTTGTCAATCTGCCGCTCCGGCATCGGGATGTAGCTGTCCACCGCGTCCATCAATTCGTGAATCGACTTCTCCCACTTCGCGTCCCCCTCCAAAGCCTTCAGCGCCGATCCCCGAATCACCGGAATCTTGTCCCCAGGATATTGGTACTTCGACAGCAACTCCCGCACTTCCACTTCCACCAGTTCCAAAAGCTCCTCGTCCTCCACCGCGTCGCACTTGTTCATGTACACCACGATCCACGGCACGTTCACCTGCCGCGCCAATAACACGTGCTCCCGCGTCTGCGGCATCGGCCCGTCTGTCGCCGCCACCACCAGAATCGCCCCGTCCATCTGCGCCGCGCCCGTGATCATGTTCTTGATATAGTCCGCGTGCCCCGGACAGTCCACGTGCGCATAGTGCCGGTTCTTCGTCTCGTATTCCACGTGCGCTATCGCAATCGTGATCCCACGCGCCTTCTCCTCCGGCGCGTTGTCAATCGAATCNNATCGCCGCCGTCAACGTCGTCTTGCCGTGATCAATGTGCCCAATCGTCCCCACATTCATGTGCGGCTTCGATCGATCAAATTTTTCCTTGGCCATGGGTTATCGCCTCAGCTTGAAATCATGTACTCCAAATTCTGGCAACTCACAATTATAGGGACGACCCTATCGGGCCACGGGTCGGCCCTGAATTCGGGCTATAATCTCGTCCTGAATGTCTCTGGGCGCCTGCTCGTAACGCAAGAAGTGCATGGTGAAGGAGGCGCGTCCCTGGGTGCGCGAACGCAAATCGGTTGCGTAACCAAACATCTGCGCGAGTGGCGCCTTGGCGCGAATGACCTGGGTTGATCCACGCTTCTCCATGCCCTCCACATGTCCGCGACGCGAGCTGATGTCGCCCAGAACGTCGCCCATGAATTCCTCGGGAACCACCACCTCAACCTTCATGATGGGCTCGAGCAGAACCGGCTTGGCCTTCCGTACGGCTTCTTTAAAGCCTACCGAGGCCGCAATCTTGAAGGCGATTTCCGAAGAATCAACTTCGTGATAGGACCCATCATCGAGAGCAACGCGCACGCCGGTCATTTCATAGCCAGCCAGGACGCCGGTCTCCATCGCTTCACGAATCCCCGCGTAGGTGGGGCCAATATATTCCTTGGGTACGACGCCGCTCACGATCTCATCGACAAAGAGCAGGTTCAGCTCAGGGTCGAACTTGGTCGTTGATCTCTTCCTGGTCAGTTCAGCGATTTCTTCCAGGTTGGGGTGCGGCAGGGGCTCAACACGCAGGTGGACATGTCCGTATTGGCCGCGTCCGCCGGTCTGCTTGATGTGCTTCCCTTCCGCTTCCGCCATGCCCAGGATCGTCTCGCGATAGGCCACCTGCGGCCGGCCCACATTGGCGGCCACACCGAACTCCCGCACCATGCGGTCCACCAGGATTTCCAAGTGCAGCTCGCCCATGCCGGAAATCAGCGTCTGACCGGTATCCGGATCAGTATGAACCTTGAACGTGGGGTCTTCCTGGGTCAGCTTGGCGAGCGCGTTCCCCAGTTTCTCCTGGTCAGCCTTGGTTTTGGGCTCAATGGCCACCGAGATGACCGGCGCCGGGAAATCCATGGCCTCGAGAACGATGGGAGCATCCTCGGCGCAGATCGTATCGCCCGTCGAGACGTTCTTCAGACCCACAGCCGCGGCGATGTCACCCGCGTAAACCCCGGAAATCTCTTCCCGTTTGTTGGCGTGCATTTGCAGCAGGCGGGAAACACGTTCGCGGCGCCCGCGACGCGGATTGTAAACCGTGTCACCTTGCTGAATGCTTCCCGAATAGACCCGCAGGAAGGCGAGTTGCCCCACGAAGGGGTCCGTCATGATCTTGAAGATCAGCCCCGCAAAAGGCTCGTCGTCGTCGGCCTTGCGGACCAGCGTCTTTTCTTCATTCTCGGGATCATAACCTTCCATGGGCGGGACATCCATAGGGGAAGGCAGGTAATTCACCACGGCGTCGAGCAAAGGTTGCACACCCTTGTTCTTGAAGGCCGAACCGCAGACCACCGGGAACACCCGCATGGCAATCGTGGCGCGACGCAGGGCGGCGCGAAGCTCGTCCGCCGAGATCGCTTCGCCATGCACATACTTCTCCATGATGGCGTCGTCCGCTTCTCCTAGCGACTCAATCATTTGCTCACGGAAGTGACGGGCCTTATCGGCGTAGGCAGCAGGAATTTCCACCTCATCGTACGCCGCACCCAGGGTCTCGTCCTTCCACAGGATGGCACGCTGGCTCACCAGGTCGATGATCCCTTCGAAACCGTCCTCCGCTCCCAGTGGCAACTGGATGGCGATGGGGTTGGCGTGCAGCTTGGAGCGCAATTGGCTGACACAGGTCTCGAAATCCGCCCCCGTCCGATCCATCTTGTTGACGAAGACGAGGCGCGGCACGCGGTACTTGTCAGCCTGGCGCCAGACGGCTTCCGTCTGGGGCTCCACGCCTTCGACCGCCCCTAAAATGGCAATCGCTCCGTCCAATACCCGGAGCGACCGTTCAACTTCCGCCGTAAAGTCCACGTGTCCCGGCGT
>PMYF01000887.1:11192-15310 GCA_003171295.1 Acidobacteriota bacterium
TCGTGCACCTCACCCATCTTGTGCGTTCTCCCCGTATAATAGAGGACCCGCTCCGTCGTGGTGGTTTTCCCGGCATCGATATGCGCCATAATACCGATGTTCCGGTACCTCTCGAGTTGTACTTCTCGCGGCATATAAACCTAAAAGCGAACAAACCGGGCCCCAACCTCAATCCCCAAGACCGGGATCCGGATCCCCCGCTATCAATCAGTTGGCCACAATGCCGCCAGGGGCGGCTGCAAAACGGATCGTGGGCCGGGGAGGCACCACATCCCGCTTTGCTCTAGGTCATCCCGGTGAAACAGGATTACCAGCGGTAATGGGCAAAAGCCTTGTTGGCTTCGGCCATGCGGTGAGTATCGTCCCGCTTCTTGATGGCGCCGCCGCGATTGTTCGCTGCATCCAGCAACTCCGCGGCCAACTGCTCCACCATGGACTTATCACCCCGCTCACGCGCATATCCGATGATCCAGCGGAGACTCAAGGAGGTCTGGCGATTCCGATTCACTTCCACCGGCACCTGGTAATTCGCGCCCCCAACTCGCCGGGACTTCACTTCCAGGGCCGGCTTCACGTTGTCAACCGCCTTCTTGAAAAGCTTCAGCGGGTCATCGTTGGCCCGCTGCTTGATCAGCTCAAAGGCGTTATAAACGATATTCTGGGCGACGCTCCTCTTGCCCTGCATCATGACGCAATTGATGAGCTTCTGCACCAGAGAATTAACGTACACCGGATCGGGACCGATTTCTCGACGTTCTACCGTACCTTTTCGTGGCATATCCTACCAGTATGATTTAAGTGGAAGAGTCTCCGCTCTTCTTCCTTGCCTGTTGCGCTAAGCAGTCTTGGGCCGCTTAGCTCCATACTTGGACCGCGCCTGCCGGCGATCCGTTACACCGGCGGAATCTAGCGTGCCCCGAATGACGTGATAACGAACGCCGGGGAGATCCTTGACGCGGCCGCCTCGGATCAGCACAATCGAGTGCTCCTGCAAATTGTGACCGACGCCCGGAATATAGGTGGTCACTTCCATGCTGTTGGTCAACCGCACGCGGGCCACTTTGCGCAGCGCCGAGTTCGGTTTCTTGGGCGTCTGCGTGTAAACGCGAATACACACCCCGCGTTTCTGGGGGCAACCCTCCAGCGCCGGGCTCGAAGTCTTAAAGCGCGGCTGCCGCCGACCGAGACGAACCATCTGACTAAACGTGGGCATGCAAAGGCCTCTCACGCTCCCATATCCAGCGTCGCATTTCACGAGCATCTGTACGGGGTGTAACTTGGCTCCTGCCAAATCCTTATAAATGTATCAGACCGGACAAAAAACTGTCAAGCGATTGCGTGAAAAAAAATATCAAAAACCTCACCGCATCTCCATAATTTCCCGTTCCTTGCTTTTTGCGTGGCTCTCCAGCTTCTCCATGAACTCATCGGTCAGCTTCTGAATCTCCTCCAAGCCGCGCCGTTCATCGTCTTCGGAGATCTTCTTGTCCTTCAGAAGCTTCTTCAAGGCTTCGTTCGCGTCGCGCCGGACATTGCGGAGGGCGGTGCGATGGTTCTCCATGAGCTTATGAAGGTGCTTGACCAGTTCCTTTCGCCTTTCCTCCGTGAGAGGCGGAATGGGCACCTTCAAAATCTTGCCGTCGTTGACCGGGTTCAACCCCAGGTCGGACGAGCGAATGACCTTTTCGATCACCGACAACAGGCTCGGGTCCCAGGGTTGGACCGTGAGCATGGAAGGCTCGGGAACTCCCAGAGTGGATACCTGGTTCAACGGGGTGGGGGTCCCGTAATACTCCACCTTCAAGTGATCCAGCAGGGCCGTGGATGCCCGCCCGGTTCTAACCCCGGCAAGTTCCACCCGCAGATCCTCCGCGGCTTTGGCCATACGGGTTTTCGTCTGCGCAACCGTTTCTCTGATCATCGTACCCGCCTTTCCTGCCCCGACCTCAGCGCGCTACCAACGAGCCAATCTTTTCGCCCAACACCACGCGTTGGAGGTTGCCAGGGACATTCAAGTTAAACACAATGATGGGAAGGTTATTGTCCATACACATGGAAATCGCGGTCGTGTCCATCACCGTCAAACCGCGCGAAAGCACTTCCAGATATTTGATCTGCGTAAACTTCTTGGCATCCGGGACCTTATGGGGGTCTGCATCGTAAACGCCATCCACCTTGGTGGCTTTCAGGATGACCTCCGCCTTAACTTCCATGGCCCGCAGGGCAGCGGCGGTATCCGTGGAAAAATATGGATTCCCCGTCCCCGCGGCAAAAACCACAATCCGTTTCTTTTCCAGGTGGCGGATGGCGCGGCGGCGGATATACGGCTCAGCAATCTCGCGCATCTCAATGGCGGAAACCACGCGCGTGTACGCCCCCAACTTCTCCAGGGCGTCTTGCAGAGCCAGCGCGTTGATCACCGTCGCCAGCATGCCCATGTGATCACCGACGACGCGGTCCATTCCCAGCGCCGAGGCCACGACGCCACGAATGAAGTTGCCGCCACCCACCACAATGGCGACCTCCACTCCCATGGCCCGAACCTCATGAACTTCCTGGGCAATGCGGTTCACCACGTCTGGATCGACACCGAACCCCTGGGAACCCATCAGGGCTTCGCCACTCAACTTAAGCAGGATGCGATGGAATACCGGCTGGCTCATGTTTGGGTTCGTCGCGACCTGACCGCCGCCTTTCCACGCGGCACATTCCATGCGGGCCATCCGGGCCTCGGTCCGCCTGCCGATTCCGGGCAGGGGCGCCGAGCCTCCGGCTTACTCGTCGGTCTTCGCCGCGGTGGGCTCCGCAGCAGGCTCCGCGCCGGGCTTCCCCGCCGCCTCACCAACCTTGAATCTTGAGAACCGGCTTACGGTGATGTTTTCACCAAACTTCGTAATGTTGGAAGCAATCAGCTCGCCGACCGTCAGACTGCTGCCGCTGTCCTTGATGAAGTGCTGCTCGTAAAGGCAGTTGTCTTCGTAGAACTTATCGAGCCTGCCTTCCACGATGCGGTCCAGCACGGCCGACGGCTTTCCGGAGGCGGCGGCCTGCGCCCGCAACACTTCCTTTTCGCGCTCCAGCACCTCTGCCGTCACGTCTTCTTTACGAATGAAGCGCGGGTCGGTGGCGCAGATCTGCATGGCCACATCATGCGCCATCTGCTGGAACATCTCGTGGCGCGCGACAAAGTCCGATTCGCAGTTGACCTCGACCAGCACGCCGATCTTCCCACCGGCGTGGATATAGGAACCCACCACGCCCTCCGCCGTTGTCCTTCCGGCCTTCTTGGCGGCGGTCGCCATGCCGCGTTTGCGCAGCACGGTAAACGCCTGTTCCATATCACCCTGGGCCTCGTCAAGGGCCCGCTTGCACTCCATCATGGGAGCGCCACTAATCTCACGCAGTTTCTTGACTTGTTCCGCGGTCACACTCATTCTCGGTTCCATTCTCCTGACACGAAAAAGGTGGGCGCTGTTTTCTGCCACGCCCACCTGAGGGGTCGCAATCTGAATTCGCGGGTCCTAGGCGTTAGGCGGCAGGGACTCTTCGCCATCCTCGGGCTTCCGACCGCGAGGTCTGATTTCACCGGGTTTGCGCTTCAGCTTGGGGACGCGCACCCGGCCGTCCAAGACTTCCTCCGCCGCCAGGACCGCAGGAGACAGGCCATCTCCGGCCGCCACGGCAAACTCCTCTTCCGTGGCCGCATACTCCGGCGGGGGTATCTCGCCCGCCGCGATGGCGGCTGCCAGCCGCTGCTTCTCGAGCTCCTCCGCTGCCTTCTCCGCCGCCACCTTCTCATCCTCCATCCGTTGCTGCTCGGCTGCCTGGCGGCCTTCCAGGATGGCATCGGCAATGCGCGAGGTGAAGAGGCGAATGGCCCGCAGAGCATCGTCGTTTCCGGGAATCACATAGTCCACCAGGTCCGGGTCGCAGTTGGTGTCCACGATGCCGACCACGGTGATCCCCAGCTTGCGCGCTTCCTGGACCGCGATCTCCTCATTGTGGGAATCCACGACAAACAGCAGGTCCGGCAAGCCTGGCATGTCCTTGATGCCCGCGAGGTTCAGCACATGGTGCTTGCGCTCGCGCTCCAGGCGCTGTACCTCTTTCTTGGTGAG
>PMYF01000887.1:15321-16944 GCA_003171295.1 Acidobacteriota bacterium
GCTTCTTCGGCGATGGCTTCCTGGGCCTGGCGCTTGGTGCCCACGAAAAGGACCGTCTTCCCTTCCCGGGAAAGATCGGACACAAACCGGGCCGCGTCCTTGAACAGTTTGAGGGTTTTCTGCAGGTCGATAATGTAGATCCCGTTGCGCTCCCCGTAGATGTATTCCTTCATCTTGGGGTTCCAGCGCCGGGTCTGGTGGCCGAAGTGAACACCGGCCTCCAGAAACTCTTTCATCGTTATGTTTGCCAAACCATCACCTCGCTCTGCTAGCTCTCAGCCGTCAGCTACCAGCCTTCAGCTAAGGCACAAGCTGACGGCTGAGAGCTTCTTTACCGTTTCGAGAACTGGAACCTCTTGCGCGCGCCCTTCTGGCCGTACTTCTTCCGTTCCTTGGCACGTGGATCACGCGTCAGAAAGCCACCTTGGCGCAAACGCGGCCGTAGCTCGGGGTTGAAAAGCACCAGGGCACGCGCAATCCCCAGGCGTGTAGCCCCGGCTTGGCCGTGGATGCCTCCGCCCCTGGCGTTTACCAAAATGTCGAACTTCCCCGCCAGTTCCGTGGCCACCAAGGGCTGTTGGACCTCGGCGCGCAGCGCTTCCGAGGGAAAATACGCCTCCGCTGCTTGCCGGTTGACAACCACCTTGCCTTCACCCGGCCGCAAAATTACCCGCGCCACCGCTCTCTTGCGGCGACCCGTTGCCCGATATTGAACAAGCTCAGCCACAGTCACTCCACTCTGCTTGGGATTCTAAGGATTCGAAACTAACGCGCCAGGGAAAGCGCCTGGGGGGACTGCCCCGTATGCGGGTGAGTCGATCCCACGTACACTTTCAGCCGCTTAGTCAAGCGATCGCGCCACCGGTTCTTGGGAAGCATCCCGTAAATCGCCTCGCGCAGCAGCCTTTCCGGCTGCGTTTCAAAAAGCTTGCGCGCGGTGATTTCCCGGAGCCCTCCCGGATAACCCGTGGTATGCCGGTACATCTTATCGTCGAGCTTCTTCCCTGTCAGCCGAATCTTCTCAGCATTGATGATGATCAGACCACTGCGGTGATCGACGTGCGGTGTGTAATCCGGCGAATTCTTGCCCATCAACACCAGCGCGGCACGGGCCGCCAGCCGTCCCAGTACCCAACCTTCTGCATCTACTACATTCCAGTGAATCTGTCCTCGACGCGCCTTGGCGAAATAAGTCCCCACTCTACGCTCCGTTTGAATCCTCAGGTTGCAAACGTTTATTTGTACTTTAGATTGCCCGTTCTTGTCAACAAACTTCGGCGCGGGGTAGTGTCATTTGGAATGGGATCCCTTTCGAAACACTGGTCATTCCCGCGCAAGCAGGAATCCAGTCCGTCGGCGGCGCNNACCTGGGAGCGCCCGTGTCTCGCGGGTGGCGCATACATCGCGTTCTTTGCGATGTATGCGATCCGATCACTGCAAGGTCAGACGCCAAACGCACGCTCTTATCAAGGGCGTCGTTTGTCCACTTCTATACACCCGGTCGGTTAATGACGCAAGGCAACAGATTATAGGCGACAGGGTGTGCGCCCCAAACCCCGTCCGGTCCGAGGCTGTCGGTGGACCCCCGCCTGCGCGGGGATGACAATGAAGGGTCGCCATTGT
>PMYF01000887.1:17060-17304 GCA_003171295.1 Acidobacteriota bacterium
CGGGAATCCAGCCGCCGGCCATCGCCCTACGGCATATGCATCACGGTGTCGTACAAGTCTTTCCAGCCAGGATTGGCCGATTCGATGAGCTGAATCTTCCAGGCCCGATTCCACTTCTTAAGGCGTTTTTCTCTCTGGATGGCATCCCGCGGGCTCGCAAAAGCTTCGCAATACACCAGCCGATGGACGTCGTACTTCTTAGTGAAACCCTCCACCAGACCCTGCTTGTGCTCCCACACCCGGC
>PMYF01000072.1 GCA_003171295.1 Acidobacteriota bacterium
TCCAGTCGGCCCAGCCGGGCCAGTCGGACCAACCACGCTCGATGACGCGCCAGTAGGCCCGGCTGGGCCTGTGGCACCGGTTGGCCCCGCCGCACCTGTGCCGCCCGCGCCACTCGTGCCCGTAGGACCAGTAGGCCCCGTTGGCCCGGCTGCTCCGGAAGACCCTGTTGCACCAGTCGGCCCTAAACCCGCACCCAAAAAACTTGGTCGAAAGGGAAGGACAATACCGGTCGTCGCGGTCAAAGCAAACAAAATTGGATTCGAGTAACTGGTTATGCTCGTCGGCTCCGTGGCCGTAAGTGCCCCGGGCGTTGTATCTGAAACGTAGTAATACTGACCACCCGTCAAGCTAAGTCCGACCGGCAGCCCAGAAATGCTACCCGCGAGGAACGCGGTAAATCCTGTTGCCGTGGGCGCGCCCACAACAGCAAGACCCAGCGTGGCCGCTGCATTCGCCTCTGCCAACGCCCAGCTGGTTCCATTGAAATAAACCACCTGCCCCGCTGTAAATGCGTTGGCCTGGGTGACCGCGATAACGACCCCACCTGCGCCGCCCGAGCCCGCGCCCCATTTGATACCAAAGGGCTGTGTTGAGTCCGCAGTCACCACCTGCCCATCGGTGCCGACCGGCAGCACAACGTCGTTAACCCCGGTGCTGGTCAACAGCCCGCCTTTGGGCATTACGGGAAGACCAGTAACCTGCAGTGTTGGCGTGGAGTCAGCCTGTTGAAGGGCCATCTTAATCAAAGCGAACGGAGGGTTCAAAGACGGTCCATTCACATAAATGGTTTCACTAAAGGTGCCTGTTGCAGTGACAATTCGTTCTGTAATTCCGATGATGCTACCCGTTACTACGCTCGCTTTTGCGAGAGTGTCTGTGGTTGAAATGCTCGTGATCGGCATCGTAACGTAGTTCGTATATGAGGCAATAGTCAAAAGCAAATCAGACGCATGAGCTGTGGTGATGGAAACCACAGGCAGCGTGGCTTTGCCCGAGGAGAAGCTGTCCAACCCGAGCAGACCGTTGTACTCCAAAATCGTGAAGCTATAGGGAATGCCAACCCCAACCGCCTCGTAAACTGTGTCTGCCCCACCGATGCAGCCGAAGACGGCCCACACTTGGATTTGGGCTCCAACAACAGTGTTATAGCGCCCCAAGAACGCGAAACTGTTTCCTTGAGAATCTGTTGGAGTCGGGAAGTTGACAACCGAGCCGCCGCTGTTGCCCGATGTCAAGATCACGAAAATGGTGTTTCCTGCCGCAGTACTGGCTCCAAACGTAGCGGTTTCCGTTGTACCCCAACCGCTGGCTGCCGCTTGAATTAACTTCGAAGTCAACGGGGGTTTTACTACCGCCACGCCTGGAGGCAAAACGATTGTTGCCTTAACAGCAGCAATCTGCTGATGCAGCGTGTCTTTGGTCAGCGTCGCGTCGACAGGCGTCCCGCGCACGAAGTAAGGTCCGTCCGGGTGAAACTGATTCCAGTAAATATCTTGGTTAACATCCACAGGCATGCCACTGAGCATCGGCGACGGATTGCCGCCAATAGACAGCGTGCCGCCACGGTCTGTGGGCGTTGCCTGCGGGATAACCTGCGCCTTGGGGGATGGCGGGTCCGCTGGGGCTGTCGTTTTGTTTGGACTAATGCGGTCTTTGATAGCCATTATTCTTTGCTCTGCAGCGCGCCGTAGATCGAAAAGGTGAGAATTTCGTTTTTGTAGGGCTCAGCAATAAAACTGATCTGCGTCTGCATGTGGCGGCACACGATCGCCTGCGAGCCTTCCAGCAGGTACCAACGCTTCGCCATGACAGTAGTGGAATCTGGCAGCATCGGCGGGTCACTCACGTATCCGGAGAGTGTCTCGAATGACGCGGGGGCAATTTCGTCCAGCAGAACGCCGATGGTCGGAACTGAACCAATCTGCATGAGTTCGACGGTGATACTTTCCACTTCCGCCAGCTGCCCGGGCTGGGCTAGCACGATGCTGCCAAACGTCAGGTAGGCCGGATAGGAACTTCCGTTATCCGTAAAAACCGTGCGATTGCGTGCCATGACGGCACCGGATGTTTGGCCAAACAACAACTGCTGCACACCAGGGGATGTGTCAAGAGCGGCCATCGCAGTTATTCCGCCCGTGAGCGTTGCGAACGGGCTCCAGGTCGGGCCGCCTTCCGGATTCTGATTCCAATTGCACCGGTACCATCCGGTCGAGCCGTCAGAAATGAACACCGCTTTGTCGCTGGTTCCGTTCATCAACGAGGCTACGTACACCTTCGTCGGATCAAAGTTTTGTTCAAGGAGATTTCCGATCGCAAAGCCGTGCTCTGTGATTCCAGGTGCGCCGAGAACCGTAAATATCCGATCCGCCGTATAAAGAAATGCCTGGTTCCCTTGAAAGTCGATTGCGTTTGGTGAAAGCAGTCCGGTGTCCTGTTGAAACGGAGCCGGATAAAATGTGACCAGGCTGGTCCCGCCCATCAAATGGACGTCACTTGTCGAGAAGATCAGCATGCCGTTAGGGGTGGCGTGCAGGCGCGTAAGATTAGACGGGAATACCCACACATTGCCAGGAGGAAATGCTTCGGCACCATTCCCCATGATGCAATCCGGACCTGCAGAACAATACAAAAGGTTGCCGACTGTTCCCCACGCGCGCCCCGAGTGGTACGCCAGGTTGGTGAGCCCTGCCGGAGGAGGGTCATTTGCATGGTCGATCGGAGCCTGCCACTCCAGCACAAGAGACGTGTCCGGCGCGCTATCAACAATTGTCGCGTTTTGATTCGGATAAGGATTTGTGGGAAGGCCTAGATATGTCGACCCACCATCCGCTGTCCGGAACACCCAAATCTGTGTTATTTGTGCGTCATCCGTCGCGGCAAGAATATCTAGATGAATTGCCGTCGCGTTTGTGAAGGAGCCGATGCTCGCGGGGGCGCTGACAGTTCCAATGTGGCCAACCCCATTCGGGTCCGATGAACTTTCCGGATTCCCGTAGGAATACACATAGGAGTNNAGAAAGTACCGGGTGTCGAGTCCAACGAGATGTTCGGAGCGCCAGTAAGCCACACTGACATCTGAACTTCGTCAATGCTCCACGTCGCCGTCCCGCCAGTCGGTAGGTGGCCCTGAATCGCCACACCAAATCCGGTTGAGGAGATATCGGATGGAGTCGCGACCGTGCCCCACACACCGCCGTTGTTCAAACCACTAAACCCGCCAATGGTGACATCTGCGCGCGTGGTGGCTGGC
>PMYF01000500.1 GCA_003171295.1 Acidobacteriota bacterium
ATCTGGAGCCTGGGCTCAAATTCCCACGCCCTCTCCTGCCACGTTTACATTCTGGACATGCCTACTTCCGAGAGCGAGCCCATCGGCCACCAGATCCGCGAAGTCTTGGCCCGCGAATTCGGAATCCATCACACCACGATACAATTCGAGCATACCCACCCGCCCGGTGAATTTCACATCTACATGCCGGAGCCGGCGCCCCCCGACCCGGGAAAATAGCCATAGAGCGCGGCCCGCGGCGGCCACTGAAAATCCACGAGTATTCTTATCCCACGTCAGGTTTGCGGGGTGATGCGCTCCAGACCGTCCAGATAGGGGCGCAGGGCGGTGGGGACCAGGACGGAGCCGTCAGCCTGCTGGTAGTTTTCGATCACGGCGAGCCAGGTGCGGCCCACGGCGAGGCCGCTGCCATTCAGCGTGTGTAGCAATTCCGTCTTGCCGGATTGGCCACGCCGGAAGCGCAGGTTGGCGCGGCGCGCCTGGAAGGCCTCAAAATTCGAGCAGGAGGAAATTTCCTTGTACTCGCGGGCGGCGGGCAGCCAGACTTCCAGGTCGTAGGTTTTGGCGGAGCTGAACCCCAGGTCGCCTGTGGAGAGCGCCATCACGCGGTAGGGCAACTCCAGCTGCTGGAGGATCGCCTCGGCGTCGCGCGTCAGCGATTCCAGCTCGTCGTAGGAAGTTTCGGGGAGCGTGAACTTCACCAGCTCCACCTTCTGGAACTGATGCTGGCGGATGATGCCGCGCGTATCTTTGCCGTAGGAGCCGGCCTCGCTGCGGAAACAGGCTGTCCAGGCGCAATGTTTGACCGGCAGTTTCCCGGCCTCCAGCACCTCGTCCCGGTAGAGATTCGTCACCGGGACTTCCGCCGTGGGGATCAGCCAATAGTCCGTGCCCTCGAGCTTGAAGAGGTCCTCTTTGAACTTGGGCAACTGGCCCGTGCCGAACAAGCTGGCGGAGTTCACCAGGAAGGGCGGAAGGATTTCCGTGTAGCCATGCTCGCGCGTGTGCATGTCCAGCATGAAGTTGGCGAGCGCCCGCTCGAGTCGCGCGCCCACCCCGGCGTACACGGCGAAACGCGCCCCGGTGATCTTGGTGGCGCGCTCGAAATCCAGAATGCCCAGCGCCGGGCCCAGGTCCCAGTGCGCCTGCGGCTCGAAATCGAACTGGCGGGGCTGACCCCAGCGGCGAACTTCCTGGTTGTCTTCGGAGCCGCGTCCCACGGGCACGCTCGCGTGCGGGATATTGGGAACGATGCGCAGCGTCTCGCGCAGCGCCTCGTCACTGGCCTTGGCCTGCTCGTCCAGTTGCTGGATCTCTTCGCTGAGCGGTTTCATTTCCGCGATCAATTGGGAGGCGTCCTGCTTCTGCTTCTTGAGTGAAGCAATCTGATCGGAGACTTTGTTGCGCCGCGCCTTGCGGCCCTCGACTTCGCCGAGGAGCCTGCGACGCTCGCGGTCGAGCGCCTCGAAATCGCCCAGTATCTCCCCGAGGCCGCGCTCGCGCATCTTCTGCTTCGCCAGTTCAAGATTGTCGCGGACAAAATTCAGATCAAGCATAAGGGCGTATGACTCCTTGGCTGGGGGCGATTAGGAAGAACCCGGCCCGAAACTTCCTACCGTCAATCTAAACCACCCGTCCGCGCCTGTCAAACCTGGGGGGATTCTGCCGCATCCGGAACTTGCTGGGCTAGGCTCGCGGCTGGGCCGCGCAACCCAACGGAGAGCGGGACTGATCTGCGCGCGCCCCCTGGCCATGGGAGCGGCCCGCTGCGCAGAGCATGTCCGAGGCGCTCCTGTGTCAGAGCGAGTCACTATCTTGGATGTAGGTTATTAACTAATACTGCACCTTGCGGGAGCGGGAAAACCGCGATGGGGCATCTACTATGAGTGGAGGCTAGAATCAAGAAAGGCCGCATTTATGCGGAGGGCTGAAGCGCTGAGGGCTACGCGTAAACGGCCCCCCAAGTGCCCCATGAATGTGCAAAACTCGCTTGCTGCATCGCGATTTCCGGCGAGTAAATTTTCGATCTAATGCTCCCGAGGTTAACGCCGCCGCAGGCCGCAACTCATTGAAAACACAATGCCATGTTTTCTCATCCTGGGCGCACCCGCATAAATCGCGGCTGGCATAGCTTTTGGGATCTAGCGAGAAGCGAAGACTTTTTCCACAGCAATTTCCACAGCCCTTTTTCCCCTCGCATTAGCAATGACTTAGCGTTCTCGGCGGGCTTCTGGCGCATAGAGTTTCAGCATTTCCCGCACTGATGCGGGGACCCGGGCCCGCACCACGACGCGGTCTTCCCGGTAATGGGCGGATATCACAGTTCCGGCGCGGTGCAGCAACGCCAGATTCTTGCCGTCACCGGGCGAAAGCTCGAAATCCGCCTCGACGACCGGATCCGTCGCCAGAGCCTCCTCAATCCGTTGGCGCAGGAGTCCCAAACCTTCGCCGGTCTGGGCGGAGACACAGACGCTGGGGTGGCCGGCTTCGAGCCTGCGCTGTTCCCCGGGTTCCAGCAGGTCCACCTTGTTCCACACGTGCAGCCGCGGCGTGGCGGCCACGCCCAACTCCTCCAGGAGGCCCTCGACGGCCGCGTCCTGCGCCTCGCGCTGCGCGTCGGAAGCGTCCGTGACGTGCAGCAACAGGCTGGAGCCCGCGAGCTCTTCCAGGGTGGCGCGGAACGCCGCCACCAGGTGCGGCGGCAATTTGCGAATGAAACCCACGGTATCGGAAAGCAGCACGGGCAGGTGCGAGGCCAACGGCAGCGCCCGCACCGTGGGGTCGAGCGTGGCGAACAGGCGCGCGGA
>PMYF01000148.1 GCA_003171295.1 Acidobacteriota bacterium
ATTGACGCGCACATCCAGACTGAAGCGCGCCTTGAGGCTGTCCGGCGTTTGCACGAGCAAGCTGTCTTGTTCGGCGATCTCACCTCCGACAAAATATGGGAGTCCGCAGTTGGCAAACGACACATGCGGGCCGCGCTCGAACATGATGATCTCGCAGTCCTCGCATAACCGCCGCGCGCGTGCTGCCGCACTGGCCCCGCCTGCGACGCCACCGACAATGATGAGGCGTTTTTTGCTCAGGTCTTTCATTAGAATCCGACCACGGCACGGACTTGATTCGATTCTCTGCTGCCTAAATGCGCGTAAATGAAATTCTGGCCAGGAGTCGTACCCCAGTGCCCCAGCAGCATATGCTTCACGTCTGCGAACGTCAACGGCCGCTTCAGCAGCGGATTGTNNAGATAGTTGGCGGCGCGCCAATACGCATCCATCTTGCTGAGCAGTTCCGGGGACAGGGTGTTTGTCGCCAAAGTCCAATCCTCCTGATTTTAGGCAGGGCCGAGAACGCGCCAAACCGTACTTCCCTTCATGGGTGCCTCGTTCGCGCGAATGAGGCGGACCGAAACCTTGCTGCGCACCGCGAACGCACCGACCCATTTCTTAACTCGCCAGCAAAACAGGGCAATCACCTTCCGAGTATGCGGGCCCCCGGCAAAGGGGGTCTGTTTCAAATTGCTCAGAGACGCTTCGCTGTATCCAACAGCTGGATTGACGAAGATTTCTTCCAGTTGGCGGAACCGAGACCGTGAGAGATTGCTATTTGCCACCATCTGAAGCACGGTTCGTCGAAAGCCAAGCAGCTCTCCGCAAGCAAGGATGCGAAGAGCTAGGGGCGAAGAGCCAGAACACGGAAGGGCCGATCTCGCGAACGTACGGCATGGCGCCAGACTCGTCGGCTGATGGTGAGGGACCAGGCGAAAATGAAAAGTGCCGGCGCGACCAAGACGCCCTACCGGAATGTTGGCGAAATTCCTCCTGTGAGTAACCGCTCTTCGGCACGGGATTGGGAAGCTCTGGAAGGCATTCATGGCGAAACTTAATGTGCGGAAGGACGACGCCTAGATCGATGAACTTGTAAGCGATTTAGGGCAAGCAGGTTGGGAAAGCACTTGAGCCGAAAACAAGCGTGAGGCGGCCGCCGCCTAAACTCGGCCACCTCACTGCCGTCCACCCGACGGTCCGAAAACCGCATGAGCTTTCGGTAGGCTGCAAATTCTCCTGGAGGCGATGGAATTCTGCCTCGTGATGCCCATAATCAACGTAGTCGGTAATCAGCCCCGCTAGTTCTTTGGCCAGATCGTAGCCCGCCATCGCATAATCCGGGTAGGGGGGAAGTGGATACGTTGCCGAGATGATTGATCGTCGCCTCCGTATTATCGGCGAGTTCTTTCAGTAAAGGGGAAATACGGTCAAACGCCTGATGTTGCCATGGCGAGGCCCCCTCCGGGGCATCGCTAAGCTCGGTAAGGAGTTTGCCGGCCTGGTTGACACGGTCGCGTATCTCCTGAAGCTTGTCCGGGTGACTTCGCCAGGTCGACCGTTTTGCCTGCGTCCATGCGAACGCACCATCGCACAGCATCGGCTTAGAGCTCTTGAGGAATGGGGACCAAACTGAAACAACGGTCCGGAAATAACGTCATGCCCATAGCGCCTCCCATGTTCGTGGACCTGAGCATTGTGCGCGGCCTTACCGTGCGAGAGCTGCAAACTCTTGCCTTCATCGCGCTGCCGGCGGCTCCTGGTCGGTGGGAATTCCGACGAGGTAGCGATAGAACGCAACAGCCCGGTTAACCGCGGAAGACTCATTTCCCGTGATCAGCCGNNTATCGCCAGACGTTTTCCGATTCGCGATCCAGAAAGTAGATCGACTGCATCTCACCCGGGTGGAAGAGGGGCACGAAGAGATAGCGAATCGTGCTGACATTCTCGACATCGATAACGAGCCTGTCCGCCGAAGCCTCAGCAATGTGCATTCGGTAGACCTCTTTGCCAGAACGGTTATCGACCTGTTCATAGTAAAGTACCGTGCCTTCCTTCATCTCATTGGGCAAATAGTCTCCGCGGCGTTGACCAGACTGCGAGCCGGTCAGAGCGTAGGCGTCCACAATTAGTGTTTGCCACTCCTTCTGGGTGGTCGACCAATAGCGCATGCCAGCGAGTTCTGAAATTGCCCCGATATGGCGAAGTAAGCCCTCAGCTTCCGAAGTATGCCGGAATCGAGCGACTCCGGTTACCAACGTTGTAAAGCCCACCTGAGCCCAACCGGTGCACGCGGGCGGTCTCCAATCGCGGCCGAAATCAGACGTGCTCCACAACTTCACGACGGCCGAGTTATCCAGACTAGGATAGGGAGGAACTGGTTCCTTTCCGCATGGCGGCTGCGGTCCTGATTGTGCATAGCCTTGTGCCTGGCAGAGCAGCATTGCCGACAATACAAACCGAACGAGGTGCCAGGTCCAAGTCCGGACAATCGTCTCATGACGCGGATCAGCGCTCATCTGACCAGTATAGTTGTCGCCCGGGGCCTGGGTCGAGTGCCATAGTCGGCGCGCCACCTTTGGACTAAAGTAGGTTACGGTCGGGAGAACGCCCAACCCCGGGATTGGGCTCTCTCGTCGCTTGTCCCTGGCGAATTGCTAATTCGTGACACAACCCCACGCCATTCCAGGTTTTGATACGATGATGAAATGGTGCGTCCTGAA
>PMYF01000809.1:0-3622 GCA_003171295.1 Acidobacteriota bacterium
GAGGCTTTTACGTTCCTGGGCTGGACCTACCGCTACCAGGGGAAGATTGACGACGCCATCATGGAATGCAAGAAGGCCATCCAGCTCGACCCGGAGTTCGGGAATCCTTACAATGACATTGGCGCCTATATGATCGAGAAAGGGGAATACGACGAAGCGATTCCCTGGCTGGAGCGCTCGCTGCAATCGCGGCGCTATGAGTCCTACCATTATCCCCATTACAATTTGGGGCGCGTCTATGCTGCGAAGGAATTGTTCGGCAAGGCGCGTTACCACTTCGAGCAGGCTCTCAAGATCTCTCCGGACTACGCGTTGGCAAAGGATGCCTTGGCCAAGGTCCGGCACAAACTCCAATAGTCCGGTCTCCTCTTCACGCCGGCCGTCCCAGCTTTTCACATGACCCCAGAACCGCTGTGGTATTATGACGGGACAAAACCGTACCAATCCGTTGTTCGGGGTTTCGAACCATGCCCAAAACCGAGTTGCAGTACCTTGCCGATGAGCTTCAGAAGTTGCGTGACGAGAAGCTCTACCAGAACCTGCGCATCCTGGAAACTGAGCAGCTTCCCCTGGCGCGTTTCGACGGCCAGGAGGTCATCAATCTCTCCTCCAACAATTATCTGGGTTTGACCACTCACCCCAAGCTGCGCAAGCGCGCCCTGGAGGCCACTGAAAAATGGGGTGTCGGTTCGGGCTCCGTGCGGACCATCGCCGGCACGATGTCAATCCACATGGCGCTGGAGGAGAAGATCGCGCGCTTCAAGCACGCGGAGGCGTCCGTGGTGTTTCAGTCCGGCTTCACCGCCAACGCCGGAACCGTCTCCGCCCTGCTGGGTCGCGAGGATGTGATCATTTCCGACGAACTCAACCACGCCTCGATTATCGACGGCTGCCGGCTGTCGCGCGCCGAAATCCGGAGGTTCCCTCACAAGGACGTGGAGGCCTGCGAGAAGATCCTCGGGGAAATCGCCGGCCGGAAATGCCACAAGCTGCTCATCACGGACGGCGTGTTTTCCATGGATGGCGACATTGCTCCGCTGCCGCAGCTTGTCGAACTGGCTGAGAAGTATGGTTGCATCATGATGATCGACGATGCGCACGCGTCCGGCGTGCTCGGCCGGAACGGGCGCGGTACGGTCGACCACTTCCACCTGCATGGCCGCGTGGATATCCAGGTGGGGACGCTCTCAAAGGCCATCGGAGCGCTGGGTGGCTACGTCTGCTCCACCCGCGACGCCATCGATTTCCTTTGCCATCGCGCGCGGCCGTTCCTGTTCTCCACTTCCCATCCGCCCGCCGTCGCCGCCACGTGTCTCGCCGCCTTTGAAGTGCTGGAAGACGAGCCCCAATTAATCGAGCGGCTCTGGGCGAATACGCGATTCCTTAAAGACGAGCTGAAGAAACTGGGCTTCAACACCGGGATGAGCGAGACTCCCATTACCCCCATTATCGTCGGTGATGCGGCGTTGGCCCACGAGTTTTCGCGCCAGCTCTTCGCGGCCGGAGTGTTTGCGCAGAGCATCGGTTTTCCCACGGTACCCCAGGGCAAGGCGCGCATCCGCACCATCGTGACCGCCACCCATACGCAGGAAGAATTAACGCGGGCGCTCGGAACCCTGGCGGAGGTGGGGAAAAAGTTGAGGATTATCGAGTAGCGTTTTCGTCACAGGTTGGCGAAGCAGCGGGACCACGCTGCTTCGACCCGGTAGTGATGAAGTGGCCCCTAAACCGCCCTTACCAATCCAGCCGCTGGAATCCTTTGATCAAGTCGAAATGCCGGTCCCGGCTCAGTAAAGGAAGGGCATGTTGCCGGCACAGCGCCGCAATCCAAGTGTCGTTGCTCGGAATCGGAGTGCCCGCCTCTTTGAGCTGAGTGCGAATCCCGGCATACCAGACGGCCGTTTCCTCATCTACCTCCAGAACACGGACAAGAGCAACCATCTCCTCCAACCAGCGCTCGTACTGGCGCCTGTGCCGCGACTGGATGATTCCGAAGCGATACTCACCCAGGACAATGACCGGAATGGCAACCTGACGAGCGCGGGTAAACTTCTCGGTTGCTCCCGCTTCTCCCTCGGCAATGGCCGAGAGAGCGTTCGTGTCGAGGATCAAGCTCGATCCTCCGGTTCAACCCTCTCAAACTCTCTTTCAATCAAGCTGCTGATGCGGGCCGTCTCTTTGCGTAGGTGCCACAGCTTTCCAGCCACTGCCCTCCGCGCTTTGTCCCGTCCCGGGGATTTCGCCTCCAGTTTTTCCGCCACTGCTTCACTGATAAACTGGCGGAACGGAATCCTGTGTTCGGCAGCCTTGGCCTTGGCGCGGCGGAAGATTGCGTCCGGAATCTCAAACGTTGTTTTCATATCCTGATGCTCCCATATTTATGGGAACGGGTCAACGGGCTTTGTGTGAGGCTGTCGGCCCTTCCTCACAGCTTCCAACTGCCGGGACGGGGAGGCCGGCGCCGCAGTACAGGCTTGCACACAGACCCTCAGGCTGCGGCCGTCCCCGGCGCGCCGGAGTCCAGCCGCGCCAGGACGTACGGTCCTTCCGGAATGACCGCAATACGCGCGTTCCTATCCAATCCCTCCGTGAGTGCTTTCACGGCTTCCGCAGCGCTCGTGCAGGCTTTTCCCAAAAGTGCCGAGTAGAATTCGCGGGGCAGGCCGGGCGCGTAATAGAAAACTTCCGCTCGGGCGGTGACCAGCGCGAGCTTTTCCAGTTGCCATTGGTCTACGGTCACCGGCGCGCCCTCGATATTGTTCAGGAATTCGCGGTCGGACAAACCCTCGCGAAGCATGCGGCTGAACTCCGGTCCGCCCGCGCCCTCCTCACAGGCCGCGAGGATCAGGATTTCTCCTCCCGGCTTCACGATGTGTGAGGCGGCCGTGATGCCCTTGATGGACTGGTAAAAGGTCAGGTCGAGGGGATACCCGGCTGCTGTGGTGATCACCGCGTCCACGGGTTTGTCGAGGGTCTCGAGCATGACGTGCGAGACAAACTCCACCCCCTCGCGGTGAGCGGCGACGGGTTCGCCCGCAAAGACCGCGGCAATTGGGCGCCGCGGGGTTCCCCGGCCCAGCGCTACATCCACCAGAAAATCATGGCGCGCGAGGCGCGAGATTTCCAGGAGTTCCGCATGCAGCGGGTTGTCTTCGATGGAACCTTCTGCGGCGCGCGGGTCGCGCATGAACCGCGAACTATGGAGAACCTTGATGGTTTCTTGTGCGGCCAAGCCGGGGGCGATGAGCTTGCGCCCGCCGGAGAAACCCAGCATCAGGTGCGGCTCAATGAATCCCAGAGTCAGGTGGAGATCGGCGGAGACGAAGCGCGCGTCGACATATACGGGTGTGCCGGCGGCCGTTCTCCCCAGATCGCAATGCTCAGAAAGCTCGCGCGCGTGGTGGTTGAGCACACGATAGCGGGCGGCGGTTTCCTCTCCGCAAATCTCCCGAATCTCCGCCTCGCTGGCTGGGCGGTGAAGCCCCGTGGCAATGAGAATCGTGATGCCCTCGCGGGGAATGCCCGCCGCCTCAAGCCGCGCCAGCACGGGAGGAAGCACCACGGGGTTTGGAGCCGGCCGGGTGATGTCGCAGACGGAGATGGCAGCCGAGCGCTTCCCGCG
>PMYF01000809.1:3646-4596 GCA_003171295.1 Acidobacteriota bacterium
CTCGACGCAGAGTGGGCGCCCGGGAATCGCGGGTAGTATCATAATTTGAGAAGTTGCGCATGAGGGAGTTGTGCAGGGGGTCGGAGCTTCAGCTCCGACATAATCGGGCCGTGCGCAGTCGGGGGCTTTAACAGGCTGCGGAAAAACCGCCAAAGTTGTCATCCTGAGGAGCTGCAGGCGACGAAGGACCTCTGCATTGTCCTCATTCTACCAATGCAGAGGTTCTTCGCTTCGCTCAGAATGACAGCGCCTACGAGTTTTCCCGCAGCCTGTTTAAGCCCCTGAACCTTCAGGGCCTAAAGGCCCTGCTTGAAGGTTTGGCTATTGTCGGACCTTCAGGTCCGACCCCCTATCTTGAGATTTACTCCGCCAAATTAGGACACTACCGAATCCCGGGGTGTTTCCAGAACGAAATCGACTTTCATGTATAATCACTTTGTCGCCCGGCGTCAGCACGCACGGTTCCGCGATGCACGAAGCAGATTCCCCCCCCTGGAGATCCTGATGCGCCGACTCCCCTTGATCCTGGCCGGCTTGGCTTTATTGGCCGCCACGCTACCTCTGGTTGCGAAGGAAGCGAAATCCGATCCGCGCTTGAAAGGAGCCTTTCGCAAGGCCGCGCAGAATGGCTGGACGTTCGTGCACCTGGAAGGAACTCCCTCTGAAATTGGGTTCCAACACGGCTACCTGCTGGCTCCGGAGATTCTCGACGCGGAAAAAGTCACCGCACTTGAGCAAACACATGACGGCAAGAAGAACTGGAAGTTCTTCCGTACTGCCGCCCGGGATATGATGTGGCCACACATCGAAGCGGAATATCGCGCCGAACTCGAGGGCATCGCCGCGGGTCTGAACGCAAAGGGCGTGCATTTGGATGTGTGGGATGTGGTCGCGCTCAACGCCTCGCCCGAATGGGGCTACTATGTGAAGGAATACGACCGCGAGCATCA
>PMYF01000599.1 GCA_003171295.1 Acidobacteriota bacterium
GATGTGGGGATTTTCCTCTCCAAGCGGATGGGATATGCGACCGTGGTAGCCGTGCTGCCCGGAAGTCCAGCGGAGAAAGCTGGCATCAAGCCCGGCGACCTTATCGATCAGATTGATAATACTCCCGCTCGTGAACTCTCAGTCCTGCAGCTTGAACGCCTGCTGGCGGGGCAGCCGGGTACGAACGTGACGGTCTCGGTCGTTCGCGAAGCCCGGAGTGAACCTCAGAGCATTACTGCTACGCGTGCCGTCCTGATCTACCCTCCCGTAATCACGAAGATGGTGGAGGAGGGGACCGGCTATTTGCGCGTTGCAACGTTCAACAAAGGTAAAACCCAGGAGATTTCGGCCAAACTCAAGGAACTCGAATCGCAGGGCGCCCACAAGATTATTCTGGATTTGCGGAACTGCGCTGGAGGCGATGTGCAGGAGGCCGTTGATACAGCCAGTCTCTTCCTGGATAAAGGTCTGGTTACCTACTTATCGGGCCAACGTTTCCCCCGCCAGGACCTGGAAATTCATCCAAGCGGCTCGGTTTCGAAGGTACCGCTGGCGGTGCTGATCAATCAATCAACTGCCGGCCCCTCGGAGCTAGTGGCCTCAGCGGTTCTGGGCAACAAGCGCGGTGAGGTGGTAGGGGTGCGCAGCTTTGGCGTGGGCGTCTTTCAGAAACCCATTCCGGTCGGCGATGGCTCTGCCCTGCTGCTTTCCGTGGCCAAATACTATGGGCCGGATGGCAAAGCCATCCACGACAACGGCATCACCCCCACGGTGCTCCAGACTGCCGCCAATGACACGGAAAGTTCGGAAGACGAGGGGCAACCGGAAGGGCCGGAGCACTTCGGCGGCAAGGATGACCTGCAACTTCGCAAAGCTCTCGAGATTCTGAACCAACCCGCAACGACCCTCAAGGCCACTTGATCAGTGCACTCTCTGCCCGACAAGAAAGCTAATGGCTCCCCGCAGCCTGGAGATTCCCAATCGCCTCCGTCGCGGCTGGCGCAGCGTGCCCCGGCCCGCGTCGCTGTCCCATTCGTTCTGCTTCTGCCGCTGATTCTGGCATTGACCGGCGGCGGCTGCCATGAATCTCGTCGCCAACCTCTGAGCGAGTCGGAGCGCCGCGAGCTGGCCGGGCGATTCCTGGACTCGATCGCAAACGTCGGCGGGTCCCAGGTCAGGATCAAGCGCCCGGTCGGCCCCCACCATGGGCAAGGAACCGATCCTTCCTTGCAGGTGCTCGCGACTTCGGGCGTTTACCCCTCGATATTGTCGGCTCTTCAGCACGAGTCTGAAAAGAACGGACTGGATCTCCGGAAAATACCGGGGAGCGGCGGCGGCGGACCGCGCGCCATCGACCTTTATCTAACGAGGCGTGGCCAGCGCGTCTGTCGCATCCACCTGCGTGAGGTGCCGCGCCTGCTGCGCGCCGCGATTGTGATGGATGACCTGGGGCAAACCTCGGAGGCGGCGCGCAAACTCCTCGCCCTCCCCTATCCCCTCACCTTCTCAGTCCTGCCTCACCTGCGGTACTCCGAGGCGACGGCAGAGGAAATTCACCACGCGGGCCGCCAAGTGATGCTGCACCTGCCCATGGAGGCCGAACCGGGCTCCCACGTGTCCCCTGGCGAGGGAGCCATTCGCACGGGGTTAAGTGACGCGGAAGTGCATCGGATTATCCAGGATGATCTGGCTTCGGTTCCCTTCGCGGCGGGCGTGAACAATCACATGGGATCACACGCCACGAAGAGCGTGCCGCTGATGGCGGACGTGATGAGGATTCTGGCGGAACGTCAGCTCTATTTCATCGACAGCCGCACCACAGCGGATAGCGTGGCGCTGGCCGCGGCGCGACGCCAGGGCCTGCCGGCGTTTTACCGCGCGGTTTTTCTGGACGACACGGAGACTGTCCCCTATACCCTGGGGCAGTTGCGGGAATTCCGCCGGATCGTGGAAGAACAAGGCGTGGCCCTGGCCATTGGGCACCCGCACGTGACGACCATTGAGGCGCTGGCTAGATTCCTGCCCGAATTGGAGCGGGCCGACATTGAGCTGGTCGCGGCTTCCGAGCTCGTCCGTCTGCCGGAGGTCGCGCACCTGCACCCACCCGCCAAACCGGGTTCCTGACCTGGAACGTTGGCCGCAAGGCGGCATGCCCGCTGTAGCGCCGCTCAATGAGCGGCGAAGTCATTGAGAATTCGAACCCGCCGGTCATAGACCCATAAGCGCTAAGATAATAAAGGTGCTATAGCCGGGATTTTCGCCTGCGATTGCGCGCTGCCAGCGCGGCCGCGATCTGATTCCAATTGGCCATGACCGAATGGAGCGGCACCCCGGGCGCGATCGCTGCCGTCTCCCGATGAAAGGCAAACTGGAATTCACGCCAGCGACTGCGGAGGAGCGGTTTCTTCCGGCAAGAGGTAGCCCCAGGGGGAAATCGCGCTCCCCACGCGTGCCAACTTCTGGCTCAATAAGGCCACCAGCAGCTTTCCATACAACCAGGCCCGGCTGCTGCGGTCGTCTTGCTTGGGTACGTGACCCAATGGGACAATCGATTTTAAGCGCTGGAAGGTCAGCTCGATCTGCCACCGCAAGCGGTAACTGTCCAGCACTTGCCGGGGGGTCGCTTGGCGCACCGGCAAGGTCGTGAACACCAGAACATAGCAGGCATACTGCCGAGCCTCCTCCGTCGCCTGGCCCTTCCCCGGTTGTGGCCTGCGGGTCAACTTGCGCTGCGCCTTCTCGAGGGCTTGTGCACTCTTGCGGAGCCCACACACCCGTCCGGCAATCCGTTGTCCCTGCGCGCACACCCCCACCGGCCAGTCCCCCATTTCTCCCGCCCGCTGCAGCTTCTTCACGGCGCCCAGGACCGACCAGGGGCGCCCCCATGGGTCCTCCAGCGGCAGCGACGCGGGATTCAGCCGCACAATCACCTCCGCCCCTGGTTGCTTCACCGCGGCGATTCCCGGCGGGTTACAGTAAGCGGCGTCGGCCAGCACCACTTCCCCAGCCTGCAAACGGAATCGCCCCAGCTTCTCCCCGGTATTTTGCCCCTGGGCAGGCGTCAGATCGAACTGATCGCACTCCAGCGTCGGCAAGCGCAGACTGTAATGAATGCCCCACTGCCCCCCCGTCTTGCCCGGTTCTTTCACCGTCGTTCCATCCACCCAACGCACCGGACGGCCCTTCAAGGCGGGCTCCAAATTCACCCCGTTGTCTTTCCACAACTCCTGACACAACCCTTGCAGCCAAGCTTCGGCTTGCCGCAAACGGTTCAGCACGGTGACATCGGAAACCTCGGCAATGCCGGCCAATTTGGCTTGTACCGCTGTCTCCCGCAGCGACCAGCCGCAGCCCACATGCAGAAGCAAGGTGCGCAGCAGACTGTTCACCGAGTCAAACCCTCGCAAGCGCCTCACCGCCCCCGTCCTCCTCCCCAACTGCTCCCAGTCGGAGGGAAGCAATCCCAGCAACACCTCCCAGTCCTCACGCAACGTTGACATGCCTCAACTTAGCT
>PMYF01000318.1 GCA_003171295.1 Acidobacteriota bacterium
ATCACTCGAACGCGTGACGGCCTTTGTGGAGAAGATGCAGACCGAGGCGGCGCAGGTGATTTATCGCCTGCGCGGGGCAGTGGCCGAATTTCCCAACGCTTGGCTGAAAGCCAAGATCGGCTTGCGGCAATTTCGTGTGCGGCGCCGCTATTTGACGAAGCGCAGCAGGCCGAACGACGCCGGAGCATGGAACGAGTGCTTGTCATTATGCACCAGGCTCCAGGAAAGGAAGCGCCGCTGCGAATCGTCGCCCGGGCCATCAGCACGATAGATATTGATCCGCCACACGTCGTTCATATGGATCGGCATGACCCCGCCCATGGTGCGGACCGGAATCCGCGTTTCACAAGTCCACACGTGGTTCTGGGCGTCGATGTGCGTGACGTGCTCGAACTGCGATTCCCACCCCGGATCGTTGAAGGGCTTCTGATCGAGGTCGATTTCCAAATCGATATAGAGGTTGTTGGGCGACATCTCATACTCGAAATAGTGGTTCAAACGTTCGGGTTGCGGATTCAGGAAAACTTCCACCACGTCGCGGTCCCAGAGCGTCCAGAAGTCCCGGCTGGGATCCTTGCCCTCATACACGTTCAGGGTCGTGTATTTGCACCGGAAGGCGAAGAACACGTTGGTCGCAGTCCACAAGGAAGCAACTTCCATCTCGGACTGGGGATAGGTCGTCGGGTTGAAAGCGTCGCGATCCACCTTCACCCAGGGTGCGTCGCGCCACACTTGCTTATCGAGATTTCCGTCGGGGACAAAATCTTCGGCAATGAACTTGGAGGTCGTCTGGAGTTTGTTGTCGTAAGGGCTGGGATGGGGGTCAGGCAATCCCGCGGCTTCCGCCAGCAAGCCATCAACCTGCTCGCGAGCCTCCCCCGGGTGTGGCCAGTTTTCGCAGTCGTCCAACTCGCAGCCCATTCCCACCGCCTCTTTCAGCCTCTTCTCGAGGCGGGTTGCCTGCGCCGCCTGGGCGGGCTGTTTTTTCAACGCGTCGATCCGATCCTTCAGCATGCCCAGGGCCTCGAAGTCCTGAATTCCCTGACGCAGCATTTCCCAGCGCGCGGTGGCAAGGGGTCCGTTCTCGCCCGGATAAACAAAGAACATGTCGCCGGAATGCCAATGGTAGCGCGGCTGCGACCACATGCCCTCGAACCAGTAATTGTAATTCCAGCGCAGGTAGCCATCCAGACCATGCCGGAAGGCGATCCAGGGGAGCAGGCGGGATTCCCACAAGGGAGAGTAAAGGAAAGTGTTGGGCGAGTGCGGCGAGCAAGCCGTGTAAAAGCTCGTCGGACCAACCCCGTGACGTTCCCTCACCAGGCGGGCGACGGCGTCCGGGTGCGCGAGGTCGTCCAAATGGATCGTCAGGTCCCCGGCACTCCGGGATTGCTGGCTGGCGCCCCCGCCCGCCAACGTGATCTTGAGCTGTGGAGCCACGCCGTGCAGTTCCGCCATGATCTTGTCCATGATGGCTTGAGGCTTCTCATCGAATCCAATGTAAGCACGGTCGAGCCAGCCTTTTTCCTTCAGGTGCTTGACGAACACCGGCAGGAAAGCGTCCCAGGCTTTCTTGTACGCCTCATCGCCCACCGTGGTGTGACGAATCTGAAGTTGGCCGTTGCGGGTGTTGATGTAACCGAGATCGCAATCCGCACTCTCACCGGGCCCGTTGACCATCGAGTAGCTGTGGATGGTCTTCCGGATTCCAGCCTTCATCATCAGCTCGACGTAGCGGTCGAAGACAGAGAAATCGAACTCGAACTTGGACTCCTGCCCCAATTGCCATTCACCCGGGAACCGCCACGCGACCATGGCTGGCATAGCGTGGCCAACGTCCGAGCGCCAGGGGTCGTGGATAATCGTGGTGGTGATGGATTTCTGCCCATGCGCGGCGAGGTCGCGCGCATAAGCCTCAAGCAGCTTCCAGTGCTCCTCCGACCACAGCGGAATTTTGGCCGCAAGGGCAACGGAGGAGGGGTCCTGCCAGAGGTTAAGGTAGAACTTGCCCTCCGTGAGGTCGGGCAAGGTGAGTTCGAGCACGTGGAGTTCGACCGTGAATTTCACCTCATGCAAGCCGGCGTGAACGATCAGGGCGTTGGCGTAAACCCCCGGCTCGGCCGTTTTGGGAACGCGCAGAGTCAGCCAAACGCCCTGCGCGGAGTTGGGCTCGACGCGCTCAGGCGGTTTCTCAAACAAGGGGTCGCTGGTGTACTGGCCAATTTCATCCACCAGGATGTAGCCCGGATAGCGGATCTCGACCCACGCGCAAGGCAAATCCTTCGCAGCAGCCATCGCCGCCCCTGCACACGTTGCGGAGAAGGAGGAAAGCGGCTCCGTAGCGCGAACCGCAAACTGCAACGACACCACTTCGTTGCGGAAGGCCTCGGCTTTCGCGGTGGTACGCAGGTCCCGGCTGGAACTGGCTGGCGTGAGGCGCATCTCCGGGCTCGGGACCCAGGCCTGCAGCCCGTTGCTTGCGGGTTCCTGCCCTGCGAGCAGGCTGCCCGCCACGACGGTGATGACGATGACCGCACTGGCAAGATGGTTTCGGAAGGACATCAACAACCTCCTGTGGGGAACGGGTACAAACCCGATGAATCGCACATTATCGCGAAGGGCTCGCAAATTAACAACGGGATTCGGAATGGGGTAGTGGGTCAGTTTGCTGTAGCGGCGCTCTATGAGCGCCGGAATCTATGGAATAAAAACCCGGCGGTCATAGACTACCGCTAGAAAAAACCAAACTGACCCACTACGCGGAATGGATTACAAGCCTGTTGACCTTCCAGGTGAGGAAAACTAAGCTGGTGGCGCGCGTTCGCGTCCCCAGGGTCCGCGGGAAAGGTCTGAAACCGGGCGAAGCAGGCAAGGAGGACAAGATGAGTTTCTGGAATCGAAGGCAGTGGCTGCAGGGAGTCGTCGCGGCGATGGCCGGAGGCAGAGCGGTTACATCACCGGGGCGGATGCTGGCGGGGCCGGGCATCGGGAAACCGGTTGAGAAACACATCACGCCCCTGGACCTCGGAGAATTCCGGCCGAAAAGCATGCTGCACGTGCCGGAGACAAAGGTCTCACGCGCCAAGTTCCCGGTGATTGACGTCCATGCCCACCTTTCCTTCGAGGCAGAATCCAAGAACGGGGTTCCCCTCGGTGAAAAGATGAAGTACCCGGCGCCACCGGAGGAAATCCTGCAGGTGATGGAGCGCAAGAATATTCGAACCATGGTGGATCTTACCGGCGGACACGGCCCGGGCCTGGTTGAGGTCATTCAGAAATGGCAGACGGCTTACCCGGGTCGCTTCCTGGTGTTCACCGAACCGTGGTACGACCGCTCGAACCAGCCCGGCTATAGCCAATTCCAGGGGGATGAGATCACGCGCGCCCACCAGGCCGGCGCCAAGGGCTTAAAGATTACGAAAGTGATGGGGCTGTACTTGCGTGAGAACGTCGCCACGGGGAAGTTGGTGAAGTTGGACGACCCGCGCTTTGACCCGATGTGGGAAGCCTGTGGCGCGCTCGGGATGCCCGTGGCGATCCA
>PMYF01000306.1:0-197 GCA_003171295.1 Acidobacteriota bacterium
TAACCTAGGATTTCCATTTTGCCATCCCGGCCGCCAGCCAGCATACATCCAACCGCCTCCATTAGAACCATTTCTTAATCCTTTCCAACCCGAACGAGTCCAGCGGCCCACGAAGGGGCCAGCCCTACCTCTTCCGGGTACGGGAATACCAGAAATTGCCTCATTTTCATGCGATTTCCCAGACACTGCTCCGCGGG
>PMYF01000306.1:224-3166 GCA_003171295.1 Acidobacteriota bacterium
GGCGCCTTCCGCAGGAACGTTGACTTCCCGACGCACAGGCCGATGGCCGGCGAGGAAGAAGATGACGGTGTGGACGCCTGGCGAAAGCCGGTACGTCGCCGGGGTAACCCTGGAAATGGGCGCACCATCTATATAGACCGTGGACCCAGGAGGAGTTGTCGCGAGTTGGACGTTGGGCCCGGAAGGCTTCGGCGCGACAGGATGAAGCTCGAAGTTTTTGATGACGTTGTCTTGGTCATGCAGTGTCAAACTTCCCGTCAGGGGCTCAAACCCCGCGTGACTTACAGAGTATGTGTGCTCGCCGGGAGGTAGGGTGGTGCTCACTGGGCTCGAGCCATATCGCTTCCCGTCGATCGCAACCTCTGCTTCCGGGGGACTGGTTAGAATGCTAACTTCACTACTGGGGACGGACAGTGTAGCAGCCACCGCATGCGAGCGGCCCGCCTCCACTTCAACTCCCTGCTGAAAGCTTCGGTAGCCGGGCTTGCTCACATAGACAGTGTGATTGCCAGGAGTGAGGTCCGTAAACTTATGGGGCGCCACCCAGCCCGGCAGGCTCCGGCCGTCGACCGCAACTTGCGCCCCCGTGATGTTGGAAGTCACTTCGATTCCTCCGACTGCGGGCGCCGCCAGTTGCCTCGGGGCGGGAGGGGACAGTGGTCTCGCGGGAGCGCTTACCCCTGCGACTTGCCGGTTGGGTTGGGATTGGGCCGAAGGTGCTGGCGGATTTGGCTGTGCCTTGGTTGGCGCTAACTTCGGACCCTCCGTGTGTTCGGTCGGGGTGTCCGGCACCCTCGATATTTCTGGGCTCAGCCGCGCAGGCGCCGAAGTTGACGCGGGTTGGCCCTTGGTCGCTTCCGTGGGGGGGCCGGGAATCCCCGGACCGCCGGAGTCCGTCCCGTTCGGTGGAGTCACAGCGTGAGCGTTGGCCTCGGCAATCTTCGCAGCGATCCTCTTCTCATGGGCCCGATAGAATGCGCTCAACACGACCCCTGCCGTGAGCAGTAAGAGTATGACCCACGCGATAGGTGTCATGAGCCGCGCGGAGTGCTTCTCGGTGGGATGGATAATATTCAAGGATAGCCCGTTTCTCACCGGCGGCGATGCCGAGGGCAACAGAGGGGGAAGAATCCCAGTTGCCTCGGACGAGGCCGCGACACTTGTTTCGGCGTCGTTCGTAGAAAGTTCCGGCGAAACTAAGTCGGTCGTTTCTCCTTCGATGAGCGGGACCGCTGGAAGCGTCGCGGGCGCCAACGCCGAAGATGGTGAAGTTTCCCCGGTGCCGTCAGGCAGTGGTGGCTGAGGAGGCAACTCCGTACCGGGGGCTACAGGTAGTGATGCCTCAGCAGATTCAAGGGTAGAGGCAGGTGGAACAACCGTCGAGGGCCCCGGTTCCAAGACAGGTTTCTCGCCGGAAAGGTCTCCTTCCTGGCTCGATGGTGCTTCCAATCTCACGCGCGGCGGACTGGGGATCGGCAGCGGGCAATAGAGAAGAGCGTTGAGATCGAGTTCAAGCTGCCCTGCCAGAGCCTGCACGGTCTCGCCAGACACGGGCTTCTCCTGATCGGCGTATGCGGAAATCATGGAATGCGTGCAGAGAAGGTTAATCAAGCGCGGAATACCACGTGTGAATCTATAAACATGCGCCACGGCGTCGGGCGTGAAAATATCTTCGATATCCCCACCCGCGACCCGTAAGCGAAAGCCCATGTAAGCGTTTGTGTCCGGCAGATCCAGCGCACGCGTCCTGCACCAATGGGCAAGGCGATACCGTAATTGACGAAGCTCCGGCCGTTTGAGCTTTTCTTCCAGTTCGGGCTGGCCCGAAAGCACGATTTGCAGGAGTTTCTGCGCGGGAGTTTCCAGGTTGTTGAGCAGCCGAACCTCTTCCAGCACGGGCACCGGCAGATTCTGGGCTTCATCGATCACCAATATTGCGGTCTGGCCCTTCTCGGTGCGTTCCAGAAGCCAATGCTTGAGGATCATCAGCATGTGCGCCTTGTCCGCCATGTCGTGTTCAATTCCAAAGTCCGACATCATGAAGTCGAGTAACTGGAGGGTACTCAGGCGGGTATTGAAGACAAACGCGCTGGGGTAGAGGTCCTTGTCCAACCGTTCCAGGAGCGTCTTAAGGAGGGTAGTCTTTCCGGTGCCGACTTCACCCGTTAGCAGGATGAGGCCTTTCCGCTCATGGATCCCGTGCATCAGGCTGGTGAAGGCCTCGTCAACTTCCGGTGTGCTGCAGAAGAAACGGGGGTCAGGATTGTCATTGAAGGGATAATCCCTAAGCCCAAAAAACTTCCTGTACACGGTGGTCAGTCCTCGGTATGCGCCTTACCACTTTGGCCCAGCAATCCGTTAACGGCCACAAGCTTACACCACAACTTCTGGCTCGACAGCATGGTAATCCTTTGTGGTTGGATGCTTCAAGAGATTGTGCGTGGCCCCGATCCGCCGATAACCGATACGGGGAAGTGTATCACGGGCGGGGCAAGTCGGTAAGGGTTTGGTCAATTGTCCCGCCGCACCCGAAGGGTCATAGTCCACTTAATTGACGCTTTGTCCCTGTAATTATCTCCAATGTTTTCATCAATATATTGGCCTGGCTTGAGATGATATCGTTTAAGTTGTTTATTATCTGGAAGATATTGGCTTGGAATGGTTCTGGAGCGATTTTTCGTTGTTTTGTTGATCTTAACTCATGCAATCTCTTTCATTTTCATCAACATAATGGCATTTCAGATAAGCTGTGTATTTTCATAAAGATATTGGCCTTATGATAATTTGTTTTCCAACCCCATTTGTTTTCAATAACATATTGGGAGCAATCTTCATTTTTAACATCTTTTTGCATGGGATCCAGAAGCGACCCCGCGCCCGACGATGTAGCGGCGATTTCACATCGCCAAATGTCCTGTGTTTCAAACGCCAGCCTCGCGACG
>PMYF01000107.1 GCA_003171295.1 Acidobacteriota bacterium
TTGAACTACAAAGCAGGCAACGTTCTGGGCACGGTGATCCCCACCGCGACCTGCGCGACTGCGGGCATACCCTCAGGCTATTGCCAGGACGTTACGGGAGGCCTGAATATCGGTTCACCGCTCACCAGCGGCTTGGGCAAGCAGGACCTCGGCTATGTGAACAGTTCCGCTCCCGGCGTTGGCAATGGGCTCTCGACCACCCCCGATATTGCCGAATACACCCTCAGTTCTCCCACGACTACCGATTTCAAGCAGTTCAACGGACGCTTGGACGCAGACGCCACCAGGAACGATCACCTCAGCGTCGATGTTTACTGGGTTCCGGACTCGTTAACGTTCTATAACGGCGGATACGGCTACGACACCTTCCATCACTCGCAGGTGAACGATGCCTTTTCGCTCATCTGGAACCACACCTTCTCGCCGACTTTTTTGAACGAAGCGCGCGCTAACGCAGCAGGATGGCGATACAACGAATTGACATCCAACCCCCAGGCGCCGTTTGGCCTTCCCCAGGATTCTGTCACCACGATCGGGAATATCGGCCTCGGCGGCTTAAGCGTTGGCGCTCCGGGCGTTTACGACCAATGGACCTACAGCTACAAGGACGTTGCCACCAAGGTGCTGCACACGCACACCATGAAGGCCGGCTTCGAGCTGACGCGGCTGTACTATTTGAACGATCCAGTCGGCAAACCAAATTACACCTTCTACAACCTTTGGGACTTCATCAACGACGCCCCGGAAGCCGAAGGCGGTCCTTTCCAGGCGACCACCGGCTTTCCCGGAGGCTACCGCAACGACAACCGCATGGATATCCTCGGAATCTTCTGCCAGGATGACTGGAAGCTCCGTCCCAACCTGACCGTGAGTGCCGGACTGCGCTACTCCTACTTCGGACCGATCACCGATAAGGATAAGAACATGGGCGTGGTTATTTTCGGCAGCGGCTCCAGCTTCTTGACGGGGATCGCGCTGAAGACCGGTATTGGCGCATGGAATGCGCAAAAGATGAACTTCGGACCGCAGCTTGGCTTCAACTGGAGCCCGGATCGCCTCAAGAGCAAGCTGGTTGTTCGCGGTGGTTTCGGTTTGAACTATAACCAGCAGCAGATCGCAACCGCCAACAATGACGATTACAACCCGCCCGGAACGAGCGGTATTCCAGGTTCCAGCACAAGCCCCACGAATATCAACCCCAATATCATCTACGCGGTCTCGAGCAGCCCAACCAACATGTTCGGCTACCCGCCAAACCCCCACGCCATTACGACGTTTAACTCCGCCGGTCTGCCGACAGCAGGCGGCGCTAACATTGGCGGCTTTCCCAACAGTATGCCCACCCAGTACGTCGAACACTACTCGCTCGATGTTGAGTACGATCTGGGTCACGCGCTGGTCGCGAATCTCGGTTACACTGGCAGCGCCGGCCGCCATAGCCTGTACAACTATGACGCCAACGCTCTCGGAGACATCATGGGCGATCCGCAGAATCCTCTTATCAACGGCATCAACACCTTTGGCAGCGGCGGTAAGTCGAGCAACAACATGATGCTCGCCGGACTCAAGCACCAGTTCTCCCATACCTTCTCTGCCGAAGCGCAGTTCACATGGGCCCACAGCATGGATACAGACTCCGGCCCGTACTCTCGGGACGCCTATCTGTACCATCCCGCATACTCCTACGGCCGGTCGGATTATGACATCAACAAATCCTTCAAACTCTTTGGGATGTGGCAACCGGTTCTCTTCCACGGCAACCAGAACTGGATGGAGAAGGTCGCCGGCGGATGGACGCTGAGCGGCATCATGACCCTTCATTCAGGCTATGGGTGGACTCCAGTCTATACAGCGCCACACCAGATCTACTGCAATACCTGCAACTACGGATACCAGAACCTGCGTCCCCACTATATTGGAGGAGCCGGCGGCAGCACCAACAACGAAGCCTTTGAGACCGGAAGCAACTTCTCCAATCCAGGCGTTGCCAACACAGACGGCTCGCTCAATGATCAATTCTCCAACAACTACTTCTCAGTCCCGAACTACGCCAATGCCATCACGGATAATCCTGGACAGTCGACCAACAACTACATCCCTCCGCCGGGACTCATTCGCAACTCCTTTCCTGGCCCCAGATACAAGGATATCGATCTCACCATCGCCAAAGCATTCGGTTTGCCCAAGATGCCAGTCCTGGGCGAAAACGCGAAGATCGAATTCAAGGCCGACATGCTCAACCTTTTTAACATCTTGAACATCAACCCAGGAAGCCTCTCGACCAACATCCAGAACTCGAACCTTGGTCAGGCGGGGAACGCGCTCGGATCGAGAACCATCGATATGCAGGTCCGGTTCAACTTCTAACTGCTGGCAAGTTATCAAAAAAGAAGGGTGCGCGACGCGCACCCTTCTTTTTTTGTCGTGTAGTTCTTCCGCAGCTTCATGCCGGCACAACCAGCCAACAGCTCTAATCGTCCGCATGTCCAGAGAACGGCGCGGTGCGCGTAGAGACGTGGCCGGTGGACTTGCGCACGATCAGCTTGGGATAGACCGTGATGACCGCCGGGTGCGGATGGGGTATNNGTCGTAAGTGGCGGGTTGTTTGTCGAAGCTACCAGCACGTCGTCAAAGCCAAGCACTGAAACGTCGCGGGGGACGCGCAACCCCACTTCACGCAGAGCGAGGATCGCCCCGATCGCGGTAACGTCGTTGAAGGCGAAGATCGCCGTGAAAGGCCGCTTGGTCTTGAGTAACTCCCGTGTTGCTTCAATCCCCGGCCCAGGACCTGTCTCCGGGCTCTGCAACTGCACGGC
>PMYF01000558.1:0-8589 GCA_003171295.1 Acidobacteriota bacterium
CTTTCCACCTGGGCCAGGTGCGGGACCTGGGAGCGGTCCTTCAGGAAGAACTTCACCTGGGTGTATTTTGCCAGGCGTTTCTTCATCTGCCCCAAGTCACCATCGAAAAGGATGTGCCCCTTGTCGATAATCAGGATGCGCTGCGAGAGTTCTTCAATGTCCGAGAGGTCATGGGTTGTCAACAGTACGGTCGTGCTCTCCGTGCGATTGACCTCTTTCAAGAATTCACGGATGCGGCCCTTGGCCACGACGTCGAGGCCGATGGTGGGCTCGTCCAGAAATAGCAACGGGGGATTGTGCAGCAAGGAAGCCGCCAGGTCGCAGCGCATGCGCTCCCCCAGGCTCAGCTTGCGCACCGGAGTGTGTAGATATTCCCGCAAGTTGAGCATGTCACTGAAGAAATCCAGACGCCGCCGATAATCGCGCTCCGGAATTTCGTATATTTCCTTGAGAAGTTTGAAGGACTCGATCACCGCGATATCCCACCAGAGTTGGGTGCGCTGGCCGAAGACGACTCCAATGTGTTTCGTGTAATGGCGCCGCTCACGATAGGGGACGAAGCCATTGGAAGCGACCCGCCCGCTGGTGGGAACCAGAATGCCGGTCAGCACTTTGATGGTGGTGGATTTTCCCGCTCCGTTCGCGCCGATGTAGCCCACCATCTCGCCGCGCTCAATGGCGAAGCTCACGTGGTCGACCGCACGCACCGTCACGTATTCCCGTACGAAAAGGTTCTGCAAGGCGCCCAGGACGCCTTCCCGGCGGCGGAAGGTCCGGAACTCCTTGGTCAGGTCTTGGACATCAATAATAGGCGCCATGCGGAGAATGCTTCCTTGGCGGGATAGGCGACTACCGCCAACCCCGCTTCTTGGATTCTAGCAGAGTCGCGGTCGTTACGAACCAACTCGCCCGACCCGGGTGGGCCAGCCATGAGAGTGCTGTTGAATGTTGAGAGTTGATTGTGAGAGCTTGTTACTTTCGACTCTTGATTACCCTTTTAGTGCCCCCTCACCTGCCCTCGTACCTCGGGCACTCTCTCCCCTCGGAGAGGGCTGTAGATTTTGAATTGAACTTTCGACCTTCAACTCTTCGACTCTTCAACTTGCTTGCTCCGTACCTCACTCGCCGATGGCCTTAATCAACACCTTCTTGCGCCGTTGGCCGTCGAACTCCGCGTAGTACACCTGCTGCCAGGGGCCGAGGTCGAGCTTGCCGTTGGTGACCGGCACGATCACCTGGTGCCCAATCAGCAGGTTCTTCAGGTGAGAATCGCCATTGGTCTCGCCCGTGCGATGGTGGCGGTAATCCGCGCAAAAGGGCGCCAATTTTTCGAGCCACTCCTCGATATCAGCAATCAGGCCGTCTTCCGCATCGTTGACGTACACGCCNNACCTCGTCAGTTATGTTGATGAACTCCCGATGCTTCTTGGTGTTAAACCACAGATACTCCGTATGCGATTTCATGGCATGTCCTCGTTGTAGTGTGCGGCGACTCCTCCCGGTTTGCAGGCGACCCTAGGTGGGGCTTGCCGAGGCTTTGCAGAATAGCAGAGTTCGGGCGCCAGAGCGCTGCCGCGAACTCTGCTTGCCCGTGGGCTCCAGCAAGTTGTTTGGAGCGGTTTCCATTTATGGTAGGCTTGGCCGGGTTGTCCTCATGATCCTGCTCAAAACCAACCTCCGGAGAAGGCCAATGCAAGCAGCCATTCGAATTGCGTTCGCAGCAATCTTGACTCTTGGGTTTGCAGGAACCGCTTCACCGCAACTGGGCATGTTCTCGAATGAACAGCGCATCGCGCTGACGCGCGAGTGGAAGGGAGAGCGATTTTCCGACGGCCGTCCGAAGGTGCCTGATGCGGTGCTGGAGGGTTTGAAGGACGTGGACGCAGAGGAGGCCTGGGGCGTGCTGCAGTCGCATGGTTACAACTACCAATTCGAAGGCGGCTGGCACGAAATCAACCCGGGAGGACGGATGGTGGGCCGCGTGTTCACGGCCGTGTTCATGCCCCTGCGGCCCGACGTCAACGCGGTGATCAACGACAAAGGGAAGGAAGAGGGGCGGGTCGGAGCTCAGAACTCCTGGCCCATTGACATGCTTTCGCCCGGCGACGTCCTGGTGGTGGACCTTTTTGGGAAAATCAAGGACGGCACGTATGCGGGTGACAATCTTTCCACCGCCATCTTCGCTAAGAGCCACAGCGGCTTGGTGGTGGATGGCTCGGTACGGGATGAGACGGGCATCTCCGCAATCAAAGGCATGCACGTCTTCGTCCGTGGTGTCGACCCTTCCGCGTTGCGTGACGTGACGCTCCTGGGCATCAATGTGCCCATCCGCATTGGTCAGGCCACAGTGATGCCCGGCGACGTGGCGGTGAGCGACCCGGAAGGAATCACCTTTATTCCTCCGCAGATCGCCCAGGACGTCATCGACAAAGCCCAAATGACGCACGCGGTAGATGAATGGGGGCATGCGATGCTGCGCGAAGGCAGGTACACGCCGGGCCAGATCGACCGCAAGTGGACCAAGCCGATGATCGAAGAGTTCAACAGATGGCTCCAACAGAAAGGCTTAAAGCTGCACATGCCGGAAGAGTAGCCCTCCTGGGAGTGATTCTCACGATGGAGGCCCGACCCCCATGGATCGATTCCACCCGTACCCGATGAGCCGTCGCGGTATCCTGAAGGGCTCTGCGGCTGCCTTGGGCGGTGCGCTTTGGCCGGGTGAAGCCGGTCGAGCGGCGCCCCAGAATGTGAACACGCATTCCCGGCCCTCCGACCTCAGGATTACGGACCTTCGCATCGCGCACATTACGAAGGCTCCCATGAACTGTCCGCTCCTCCGCATCGATACCAATCAGGATGTCTATGGGTTGGGTGAAGTGCGTGATGGCGCCAGCCCGACGTACGCCTTGATGTTGAAGAGCAGGTTAATCGGTGAGAACCCCTGCGAGGTCGATCGGCTCTTTCGCAGGGTCAAGCAATTCGGGGGACATGGCCGGCAGGGGGGCGGCGTGAGTGGTGTGGAAATGGCCCTTTGGGACCTCGCCGGCAAAGTGTACAACGTCCCGGTATACCAGATGCTGGGGGGAAAGTTTCGTGACCGCATCCGTACCTACGCGGACACGGACATGTCCCCGGATCCCCGAGTGTATGCGCAGCGGCTCAAGGAACGGATGGATCAGGGATATACGTGGTTGAAGATGGATCTCGGGGTTGGACTGGTCGAAAAGACTCCGGGCACGATCACTCGGCCGGCAGGCCTCAGCGAGCGCGAGCAGATCTTCACCCCGCACCCGTTCGCTGGCATGGAGATTACCGACAAGGGCATCGCGCTGATGGCGGATTTCGTCGCGCAAGTACGCGATGCGGTGGGAATGGAAATTCCCCTGGCCGCTGACCACTTTGGGCACATCGGGGTCAATTCCTGCATCCGCCTCGGCCGTGCGCTGGAGCGATTCAACCTCGCCTGGCTCGAAGACATGATCCCCTGGTCATACATGGAGTTGTGGAAACAGATCACGGACTCGATTAACTTGCCGACCCTAACGGGAGAGGACATTTATCTAAAGGAAGATTTCCTGAAACTTTCCAGCAGTCACGCAATTCGCAAAATTCACCCTGACCTCGCCACTACGGGCGGGATTCTGGAGACGAAGAAAATCGGCGATCTGGCGCAGGAGTATCGCGTCCCCATGGCCATGCATTTTGCCGGATCACCGGTTTCCTGCATGGCGAGCGTCCACTGTGCGGCGGCCACGCAAAACTTCCTGGCGCTGGAGAACCATTCCTTCGATGTGTCCTGGTGGGACGACCTCGTCAATGGTGTCAAGAAGCCGATTGTTGACCGCGGGTACATCCCCGTTCCGGAGGCGCCCGGCTTGGGCGTGACCCTCAATGAAGACGTCGTGAAACAGCACTTGCTGCCGGGGACGAACTATTTCGCTCCAACGCCCGAGTGGGACAAAGAACGTTCCTGGGACCGTTTGTGGAGCTAGGCGCGTCCGACCCTTCGGGCTCAGGCGAGGCCATGTCCTGAAGCCTGGCCCCTCCCCGCGCGCCAATCCTCGCAGCCAATGAGGTTAAGCTCATGACACTCTCCAGAATCCTTTCGAAGTTCGCCTTGATTAGCACCGCAATGGCGTGTGCAGGTTTGACGACAGTTGCCTCAATGGCGCCCAGTCCGGACGAGGCCGCGGGCGGTCCCAGGGGGCTCGAGACCTCCTACCTGTCGTTTCGCGTCCACCCGGAGGCCGGCGGTTACGAAATCGTCGACAAGGCGGGTGGCGTCGTTTGGCGCTCCAATCCTCGCTTACCGCGATTCGGCGAGGTAACCGTGACGGTGGATGGACGATCGCAGCGCCTCGACCTCATCCGGGGCCAAGTCGAAAGCGCCGGCAACGGGCTGAAGCTCACGTTTCATCCGCTACCGTCTCTTCCCCAAGCGCTGGTGGTGGTCAGCGTGCAGCCTGTAGCGGAAGGGAAGGGTTTGCAATTCGCCTACACGGCAGGCCCTGAGGTTCCGCTGGAAAGCATTCGTTTGCTCGACGACGCCCTGGGGACGACAGACGCTGAGCACGGATACGTCGTCGCTCCCGCCCGCATGGGTCTGCTGGTCCCGGCGCGCCGCGGTGTGAATTTCACTCACACTTTCGACACTTATGACTACGAAGGCTGCCACATGGCCATGTGGGGAGTGGTGAAGAACGGTGCGGCCGCGCTGATCACCTGGGATGACCCTTACGTTGCGCTCGAATTGAAGAGTGAATTGCAGGCGACAGGTGATCCGGCGGGAATACAGGTGCTGGCCACGTCGCTCGAGCTCCGCAAATCGGCAAAATCATTTCGACTGCGCTTCCTGGGGCGGGGAGATTACGTCACGCTGGCCAAGGCTTATCGCCAGGTGGCTGCGGAGCGAGGTTGGCTCGCGACCTGGGGCGAAAAGTTGCAGGATCATCCCGAGCGCGCGAAGTTGTTTGGAGCGATCAACTACAAGCTTTGGGCGCTGCTGGACCGCGAGATGGACTTGACCAGCACCAAGCAAGAGGTTGCGAAGGTCAACTGGACATTCGCGGAAGCCGCCCAGGTCGCCGAGCACCTCAAGAGCGACTTGAAGCTGGAAAAAGTCCTCTTCATCATGGGCGGCTGGACGCACCGTGGATATGACAACCAGCACCCCGACATCCTCCCCGCCAACCCGGAGTGCGGCGGCAACCCGGGGCTCGCCGAGTGCGCGCGCCGCGTTATGCAACTGGGATATGTTTTATGTCTGCACGATAATTACCAGGATATCTACCGCGATTCGCCCTCCTGGAATGAAGACCTGATTATGAAGCAGCCCGACGGGTCCCTGGCGAAAGGCGGCCATTGGTGGGGCGGCCAGGCCTATCTAACCTGCTCCCTCAAAGCCCTGGAATTGGCGAAACGGCCCCAGAACCTCGCGGCTGTCAAGGAGATCACGAACGCCAATGCTTACTTCATTGATACGACTTACGCCGCAGGCCTGCAGGAATGTTCTGATCCGGCTCACCCTCTGACACGCGCCGACGACATGAAATGGAAGCAGGCGATCTCCGACTACGCGCGCCAGGTGTTTGGCATTTTCGGAAGCGAAGACGGGCGTGAATGGGCGATTCCCCACAGCGATTTCTTTGAAGGCCTGACCGGCGTGGAGGGGACATGGTTCCACAACAAGGAACTGCTCAAAGAAACCGGTGGGGTCTCCATCCCGATGTTTGAGCTGGTTTACCGCGACTGTGTTGCCCTCTACGGGAAATACGGATTTGATATTTCGCGGTCGGCTGATTACGTGCTCTATCACCTCAGTATCGGCCGCACGCTGAACTACCACGAGATTCCACCCCATCTTTACTGGAAGGAGGTTGCCCCGTCGCCGGCTCCGGGAGAAGGGACCATGGTTGCCCGAAAGGATCCCGCCCTTTTTACCCGTGCCGATCACGGCTGGGCGGAAGGCCTTCACCCCATGGATCGCTTCGTCAAGAACACCTATGAGATTCTCTCACCTTTGAATGAGCTGACGGCCGAGGCGCCAATGAGCGAGCACCAGTTCCTGACCCCGGACTACCAAGTGCAGCGCAGCGTCTTTGGGGGAGGAGACAGCCAAGCCGTGGTCGTCGTCAACACGGGCAGCGCCAATTACTCCACCCATTCATCACTGGGCGGAAACATTGTTTTGCCGCCCGGAGGGTTTCTGATTGAGGCTCCGACCTTCCTGGCCTTTCACGCGGCAAGTTGGAACGGTCTCGCCTACCGAGATCCGCCCTTGTTCACGCTGCGCAGCGCAGACGGGCAGCCGCTGGCGCGCTCGCGGCGCATTCGGATTTTTCACGGCTTCGGCGACCCACGCGTGAAATTGCCGGGAGCAACCTTTACGGTTGCCAAGGAAGAAATCGTCTCGGTCACGCCGTAGGGGGTACCACGGAGTTGTTCTTGAACTCCGCGGCGCTTCGAATCTCCACCGGCCGTTTGACCTCGTAGCGCGGCCATCGTGGCCCTGCGCATGGGAAGGTTGGCAAATCGGCCGGAGTTGTGTAGTCTCAACCAGATGACACCCAAGCCGAAATACATCGCGGGCCTGGTGCAGATGTCGTGCGGCTTGAGCCCCGACGAAAACCTCCAGAAGGCTGCCGCTCGCGTTGCGGAAGCCGCCCAACGCGGCGCGGAAGTCATCTGCTTGCCGGAACTCTTCCGTTCGCAATACTTCTGCCAGCGGGAGGACGCGGCGCGCTTCGATATTGCCGAGCCGGTTCGCGGCCCGACGACTGAGGTGTTGGGGAGAATCGCCCAAGCCCACGGCGTGGTTATCGTGGCGCCCATCTTCGAGCGCCGCACCCTAGGCGTCTATCACAACAGTGCGGCGGTGATTGACGCGACCGGCGAAGTCGTGGGCCTTTACCGCAAGATGCACATTCCCGATGACCCCGCTTATTACGAGAAGTTCTACTTCACCCCGGGCGACCTGGGCTTTCGCGCCTTCGATACGAGCGTGGGCCGCATCGCCACGCTGATTTGCTGGGATCAATGGTTCCCGGAAGGCGCGCGTCTTGCCGCCCTGGAAGGGCCCAGCGTGCTCTTCTATCCCACGGCCATTGGCTGGCATCCGGCGGAGAAGGAGCAATTCGGTTCCGCGCAGCGCGATGCCTGGCGAACCATCCAGCGCAGTCACGCAATCGCCAACGGTGTGTACGTTGCGGCGGCCAATCGCGTGGGTTTTGAAAAGCCCGACGGTGCGAGCGCCGGCTTGGAATTCTGGGGCTCGTCATTTATTTCGGACCCGTTTGGCGTGGTGCTGGCCGAGGCGTCGGCGGATCGGGAAGAAATCCTTTTGGCCGAAATCGATCTGTCCCGCATTGAAGACGTGCGGCGCAATTGGCCTTTTCTACGAGACCGGCGAATTGACGCCTACGCCGGGATTACCAACCGTTTCCGGAACGAGGAACCGTGGCGCAAGAAAGAGTAGGGCAGAACCCCGCAGGGCTCGGCTACCGCCTTCCCGCCGAGTGGGAACCGCATGAAGCCACCTGGCTCGGATGGCCGCACAACCTNNCGGGCGCGTGGAGTTCTTCCGCTTTCCCACGGATCGCGGCTGGACGCGCGACTTCGGGCCGATGTTCGTCAAGCGTGATCTGCCGCGCCCCGAGGTGGCTGTCGTCGGCTTCGGGTTCACGGGCTGGGCGAAGTATTCGAACTGGCGCAAGGACTGCCAGGTTCCTCGACGCGCGGCGCGCGCACTGCGGCGGCGGCGGTTCGAGGCCAAGGTGAATGGCCGCACGTTTGTTTTGGAGGGCGGAAGCATTGAAGCCAACGGGCAAGGCACCCTGCTGACCACCGAGGAATGCCTGCTGGACCCGGGCACGCAGGTCCGCAACCCCGGCCTCGGGCGCCAGGAGGTGGAAGCGGCACTCCGGGAATATCTCGGCGTGAGGAATGTTCTGTGGTTGGGGAAGGGAATTGCCGGCGACGACACGCACGGTCACGTGGATGACCTGTGCCGGTTTGTGGGGCCGCGCACCGTGGTTCTCTGCCAGGAAAAGAATCCCGCGGACCCGAACTGCCAACCCCTTCAGGAAAACTGGGAGCGCGCGCGGGACCTGCGGCTCGAGGACGGCTCGAAGCTCGAGGTCGTGCCGCTGCCCATGCCGGAACCGCTTTGTCTCGACGGCCAACGACTACCTGCAAGCTATGCCAATTTCTATATCTCGAACGCCGCCGTGCTGGTCCCGACCTTCAACGACCCACAGGACCGCATCGCGCTAGGAACCCTCGCGGAACTCTTCCCGGATCGTCCGGTGGTGGGGATTCACGCCGTGGATCTGGTTTGGGGCCTCGGGACTTTGCATTGCCTCACGCAACAGCAACCCGGGCTCTAACGACTCTTTCCCNNAGGGGTTTTTCCGCAGCCTGTTTAACCGATTCTTTCCCTCTCCGCTCGCGCCGTGAGTGCACAGGTGCAAACCTGCATCCAAAATTGCATGGGTGAAGTGGCAGTGGTAATCTGAGTTTGACACCTGTCGTCCAACCGGCGACTGAACATGGTGCGCCGCGTGAGGTACTTTGCGGAGTTTACCCTGAGCG
>PMYF01000558.1:8609-12386 GCA_003171295.1 Acidobacteriota bacterium
TGCCCCCGGCTACTGTATCGATCCCCTGCGGGGATCAAGGATGGACAGTGTCGAGGACTTTCTAGGGGCGCTAAAAGCAGATAAAACGCCTTCCGGCCCGCGCGGCGGTGGAAAGTTGTTACGATGCGAATCCTCTTGACAGGTTCCAGCGGACTAATTGGTCAAGCGCTGATCCCGCTTCTCACCGCGGATGGCCACCAAGTAACACGCCTCGTTAGGTCCCTCGACCCTGCGGGGGCTAGCCAGATATTGTGGAATCCCGGCGCGGGAACAATCGCGAGGGATGGCCTGGAGGGTTTTGACGCCGTCGTGCACCTTGCCGGAGAAACCGTAACGGGCCGATGGACGGCCCGCAAGAAAGCGCGGATTCTCGATAGTCGTGCGCAGGGCACCCGCCTGCTGTGCGAATCCCTGGCGCAATTGCAGCATCCCCCCGGGGTGCTGCTCTGCGCTTCGGCCAGCGGTTTCTACGGAGATCGCGGTGATGAGATATTGACTGAGGCAAGTCAGGCGGGCTCGTTGTTTCTCTCCGAGGTCGCCACGGCTTGGGAAGTCGCGACCGAATCCGCCGCACGCCGCGGCATTCGCGTGGTGAATCTACGCATCGGCTTTGTGCTCAGCGCCGCAGGCGGCGGCCTTGCCGCGATGTTGTTACCTTTCAAATTGGGGGTGGGTGGGCGCGTAGGGACCGGCCGCCAGTACCTGAGCTGGGTGGCTCTCGATGACGTCCTGGGAGCGGTTCGGCATGCCCTGGGCGCAGATGCCCTGCGCGGGCCGGTCAATGTGGTTTCCCCTCACCCGGTGACGAATCTGGAATTCACCAAGACTCTTGGTTCCGTCTTGGGGCGCCCCACGATTCTTCCCCTGCCCGCGTTTGCAGCCCGCTTGGCGTTTGGAGAAATGGCGGACAACCTCCTGCTGGCGAGCACGCGCGTGGAACCCTCGCGCCTCCTGGCCACAGGCTTCCGGTTTCGCTTTCCCGAGCTCGAAGCAGCCCTGCGTCACGTGCTGGGGCGAACGGGGTGAGCTTCACCTCCTGACGAGGCGCGGAGTTTCGAAGAGAGTATGAAGGTTAACGTTCTATTCTTCGGCGTCACGCGCGACCTGACGGGTTTCCCGCAGGAGCAGGTTGAACTTCCCGAAGGTGAGAACCTGGACGGTCTCTGGCGCCGTTTGGAGACGCGTTTCCCGCGGCTAGGGTCCATCGCAGATTCGCTCCTGATGGCGGTCAATCAGGATATCGCCAAGCGTTCCACGCCCTTGCATGACGGCGACGAGGTGGCGTTTCTGCCTCCCGTAAGCGGCGGGGCCGGTGAAGACTTCTTCCGCATCACGCGTGATGCTATTCCTGTTTGCGAGCTGGCGCGGCAACTGCGGGCTTCGGAAGACGGGGCGGTGGTGGTTTTCGAAGGCGTGGTGCGCAACCATTCACGAGGCCGTGCCACGCTGCATCTTGAATACGAAGCTTACGAGCCGATGGCAATCCGCAAGCTGGAAGAGATCGGGCGCGAGGCCAAGCGGAAATTCGCGATTGACCGGATCGGGATGATTCACCGCCTCGGCCGCCTGGAGATTGGCGAAACCAGTGTGGCCATCGTGGTGACTGCGGAGCACCGGGGCGCCGCCTTTGCCGCCTGCCAGTACGCCATCGACCGCCTTAAGCAAGTTGTGCCCATCTGGAAAAAGGAATTCTTCGCGGATGGCGCGGTGTGGGCGGAAGGGGAAGGGCAGACGCGTATCCTGGTGGAATCCCGCGAATAGCCGCGCAGCGGCAGGCGTCCGGGGAAGTGCCTGACGGGCCTGCCAGGGCGTTTCGAATCTCACATCCTCAGGGGACTGGAAATCATGTCGGACTATCTCAATGCAGCGGTCGAAATCGCGCGCGAATCAGGCGCGCTCCTCGCGAAGCTATTCACGCAGCCCATGGAGATCACATACAAGCGTCGGTCGGACCTCGTCACGGCGGCGGACCGCCGTTCCGAAGCTATGATCGTGGAGCGGTTGCAGCGCCACTTTCCGGAGCACGGCATCGTTGCTGAAGAAGGCGGCGGACACTCCGCGCCCTCTGAATATTGCTGGTACGTTGATCCCCTGGACGGAACGACGAATTTTGCGCATGGCTTCCCGGTGTTTTGCGTCACACTCGGGCTTGCCTGTCGCGGGGAAGTGATTGCGGGGGTGGTTTACGATCCCACACGCGACGATCTCTACACCGCCGAACGCGGTGGGGGCGCTTACCTCAATGGGCGGCGCCTGCAGGTTTCCCGCACGGAGAAACTGAGCGAGTGTTTGGTGGCCACCGGTTTCCCACCTTTTGCGACGAACCATGACTTGAATATCAAGTTCTACTTCCGTTTCACCGAGCTTTCGCATGGCATCCGGCGTTGTGGCTCCGCCGCGCTCGATCTCTGCTCCGTCGCGGCCGGCCGTTTCGACGGGTTCTGGGAGCTCAAGCTCAACCCCTGGGACAAAGCCGCCGGCTCGTTGCTGGTCACGGAGGCGGGGGGGCACATGTCCGACATTCAGGGGCAGCCTTTCGATTTGCTCGGCGACGATGTGTTTGCGTCGAATGGTCTGATTCACGACCAGATGCTGGAAGTATTCGCCGAAATCATGGCGCAGGGCGCCAAGTAGCCAGAGCGCTTCCTCTCCCGACGCTCCCATTCCGGTGAACCCATCCAGGAGGTTCTTATGAAGAGGCTGGGGCGTTATTCCGTGTTTGTGGTGTGCTGGTTCATCTGCGCTGCCGCAGGTATGAGCGCGGCAGCGGACGCCCGCAAGATCATTCTGGACACGGATCCCGGGGCCGATGATGCCATCGCGATACTGCTCGCACTGAACTCGCCGGAACTCGACGTGAAAGCCCTCACGGTGGTGGCGGGGAACGTGGTGGTCGAGCAGGGTGTCAAGAACGCGCTCAAGCTGGTTTCACTGGCCGGGCGGTGCGAAGTGCCCGTGGCGCGGGGCGCTTCCCGTCCCCTGGTCCAGAAGCTGGTCACGGCCGAGTTCTTTCACGGGGCGAACGGGCTGGGCAATGTCGAACTTTCAGCGCCCGCCTGCGCGGCGGATCCACGCTTCGCGCCCGATCTCATCCTTGAACTCATTCACCAATATCCTCATGAAATTACGCTCGTTCCGGTGGGGCCGCTGACGAATATTGCCCTGGCACTTCGGAAAGATCCCTCCATCGTGGGGCTCGTGAAGGAAGTTGTGCTGATGGGAGGGTCGATCGCGGGAGGCAATGCCACGGCGGCGGCAGAGGCCAACATATACAATGATCCGGAGGCGGCGCGCGCCGTGTTTGAAGCCGGCTGGCCTTTGACGATGGTGGGGCTGAATGTGACGGAGAAGACGCTTTTCACGCGCGCCGACCGGAACCGGCTGGCCCGCTCGCAAGGCCGCGAGAACGACTTCGCCGTGCGGGTGCTGGATTTCCTGGTGGACCGCGCGAGCGGCCTCGGCGCCGGCGGCACCCCCATGCACGACCCCCTTGCAGTGGGAGCGGTGATCGACCGCAGCCTGATTACCACGCGGGACATGTGGGTGGAAGTCGAGACGCGGGGTGAGTTCACGCGCGGTGAAACCGTGGCGAGCCGGCACAATTCCTCTGACCGCAAGGTCTGGCGCGGCGACCATTACAGTATCGATGGCATTGAGAAGGTTGAGCCCAATGTCCACGTCGCCGTGGAATCGGACGCCCGGCGCTTTATTGACCTCTTTATCTCCCGCCTAGCAGGAAAATAGCCAAGGCCCACGCGGACCTTGGCCTGAGTGCCC
>PMYF01000071.1 GCA_003171295.1 Acidobacteriota bacterium
CGCCAGGACGCGGCCGAGAAACGGCGAGTGGAGCGGTTCGCGGGGCTGAACCAGGACGAATTGTAATGGCAAAGGGCAAGCGGCTCGAATTCGGCCCGACCGAGCAGATGGAGCAGCAGGCGCTCGACAAGCTCGAAGTGACCCGCGAGGCGGTCTCAAACGTCCCGGCCATCGGCCACATCCTGAAGGCCGCGGCGGTCGATCCGTGGCCCTACCTCGAAGGCTCCGAGGACGTGAACGCGCGCCGGCTGATCGCCACCAAGCGCAAGCTGAAGGTGACCGAGTTCCGGCACTCGACCATTGAAGCCATCTGCCTGAGCGCGGGCGTGCCAACCAAGCAGGCACTCTCGGTCATCATGGCCGAGGTCTTCCAGCAGTCANNTCGTGGTGCAGGCGACCATCGACAGTGCCAAGACGCCGTTCGGCGCCTCCGACCGGAAACTGCTATTGCAGCATCAGGGATTCGCTCCGGTCCCGAAGACCAACATTGTCAAGATCTTTGGCGGACAGAACGTGCTCGGCGGCGCGCAGACCAATCAGACCGCCGTGCTCGCGCCGATGGAGGATAAGGCCAAGCGGTTGCAGGATCGGTTCAACGAGCGGCTGGGCCTGCCACCCACGGGCGAGATGGCGCGGATCGAGGGTGACCAGGAAGAGCCGGATGGCCAGGCGGAAGTCGTTGAAGCGGAAGACATAGAGGCCGGCCAGGAAGCCGACGACATTGAAGTCGAGGGAGACGAGATCGAGTTCGAGGCGGACACTGACGACTGATGTATTGTAGCGAAGTTGTTGAACAGCGACTAGAGGCAGCCCGAGAGTGCAATGGGTGGCTGCCGGAGTACCACTCGATCCCAGACATCGAAGCGTTCGACGCAAAACTGCTCGCGCGGTTCCCCAAGGAGCACGAGGAAGCGCGCCTCAACTCAGTCGGTACCGAAGACCCATCCAAGGCGTTTCAACTCTCGATCACGCGGGCGCTGAACGATCCGCGCAATCCCCGGCTGAACAAGGATGAAATCCGGTTCATCGACAACGAGCAGGCGCTCGTGCAGTGCGATGCAGCTTACTACCTGACCCGCTACTACAAGATCAAGAACCGGCAGAACCTTATTCAGCACTTCAGTTTTCAGGGCGGGCAGAGAATCCTGTTCAACGTGATCTCTGAATTGGAGCGGATGGGTCGCTCAATTGAGATCCTGATCAACAAAGCTCGTCAATTGGGCATGTGTTTGCACCCGGATACGAGGGTTCTAACTTCGGATTTGCGGTGGATCCGAATAGACGACGCCAAGCCCGGAGACAAACTCATTGGTTGCGATGAGAACTTTGTCGCTAAGTGGGCGNNCGACGTCTTCAAGCGAGCGCTGCGAATAACGATGGAGGATGGGCGGGAAATCACAGCGACGCCCGAGCACCGATTCCTGTGTAAGAAGCGTAAGGCCGTGGACACGGAATGGAGGCAGGTCGGAGAGATGCTGGTCGGAGACCTAATCCGGGGCGTTTCTAAAACCTGGAGCGGGCAGGCCTACGAAGACGGATGGTTCGGAGGGCTGCTAGATGGAGAAGGCTCGCTTCGCAAGAAATCTCGGGCCGGAGGTGAGTTGTGCGTTTCTCAAGTTGAAGGGGCAGTGTTAGAGAGGGCAAGGAAGTATCTCACCGACAACGGGTTTGCATACCGGGAAGACTGGGACCGGCGTGAACCGAGCCACAGCTCAAAGCTCGGCAAGCAGCCTGTCTGCAAGCTGACGATAGGCAGGATTGACGAGATATTCAGGCTGATCGGCAAGACCCGGCCTTCGAGGCTACTGACAAAAGAGTTTTGGCAGGGCAAGGAAATGCCCGGCAAGAGGATCGGCGGGGCGTGGGTAAAAATAGTGAAGGTCGAAGAGATCGCGGGCCAGCAGCGCATGGTGGATCTTCAAACCAGCACGAAGACATTCATCGCCGAGGGGTTGGTCTCCCACAACTCAACACTGGTCCAGGGGCTCATCGGGCACAAGGCCGAATTCTTCTACGGCACCAGCGGTGTGGTCGCCTCGGCAGACAAGGCGAAGACCGGCGAGATGGTCAAGATGATGCTGATGGGCTACGACATGCAGCCCTGGTGGCTGCGGCCACTGACCAGCCGGCGCGTTGAGAGCCAGAACGGCATGATCACCTGGGGCGCCATGAACTCGGGGATCAGTTTCCAGCACGGCAACCAAGTCAACCCGATCGCGATGGGCTCGACTCCCATCACGTACCACCTCTGCTTGTCGGGAAGAACCTTGGTACGTGTTTCAGATGGCAGGCTGCTGCCAATTTCTGAAGTTCGCCCTGCGGATTCAATAATCTCGGAGTCTGGCTCTTCGAGCAAGGTTCTACAATCATTCGTCAGCCCACGGAAAAACGAGATCACCGCCGAGATTCGAGTCAAGGGAACGCCGTCCTCACTGTCATGCACGAGAGACCATTTGGTCATGACAGATCACGGGTGGAAGCAAGCATCCGAAGTTCGCCGAGACGACCGTCTAATAT
>PMYF01000186.1 GCA_003171295.1 Acidobacteriota bacterium
AAAGTCCTGATCACCACGGCGGTGTTCTTCACCGGCTCAGCTTTGCTCTCCGCCCTCACAACTAACTTCGCCCTTTTTGTCTTCTCCCGGATTCTGGGCGGGATCGCGGTGGGCGGCGCCATTCTGATTGCGCCGGTTTACATCGCGGAAATCTCGCCCCCGCAGTTGCGCGGGAGCATGGTCTCGCTCAATCAGTTGATGATCGTGCTCGGCATCTCGGCGTCCTTTTTCTCGAACTACTTTCTCCTGAACGTGGGGCCTAATAACTGGCGCTGGATGCTGGGGATGGATGCCGTTCCGGCCGTGCTCTATTTCTTCCTGCTTTTTGCTGTCCCCGAAAGCCCGCGCTGGCTGTTTGGCAAAGGGCAGCCTGAGCGAGCGAGAACGATCCTAGCCAAGGCATGCGGCACGGAAGAGGCGGAGCAGGAAATGCGCAACATCCAGCAAAGCTTCGCCGAAAGAAGTCCCAGCGTGGGTGTAAGCGCGCTCCTCAGCCGGAGAATGAGCTTCGTAATGTTCATCGCACTGGTAATCGCGTTCTTTCAACAGATCACCGGCATTAACGCCATCTTCTATTATCTGCCCACCATTTTCGCCCAGGCGGGAGGGGGNNGTTCGTTGATCGACTGGGCCGCAAGCCATTGCTGGCCATCGGCGCGACGGGGATGGCAGTGTCGCTGCTGACGTGCAGTTGGGCGTTTCACGCTTCCAGCTATCAACTTACTGAAGAGTCTTTTGCCGTGCTGCAGGACAACAAAGTGCCAGGCGAGCTGATCAACGACTTGAAGAATTCGGAGAAGATCACCTTCAGCACGGATAAGGAATTCATGGCCGACCTCGAAAAGAAACTCGGCGCTGAACGGCTCAAACCCCACCGCGATGCGCTGGTCAAGGCGGGTTTGAACATCCGGGCCTCGTTGGTGCTATTTGCGATCATCGGCTTCGTGGCTTCGTTCGCCATTTCGCTGGGGCCGGTGATGTGGGTGCTGTTGTCGGAGATCTTTCCCAACCAATACCGGGGCATGGCGATGTCCGTGGCCGGCTTCTGGAATTCGGCTATCAGCGCCAGCGTTACGTTTATCTTTCCCTGGGAATTGTCGCATTTCGGCACCGCCGGCACTTTCCTGGGATACGGTCTCATGGCCGCCGCAGCATTGATCTTCGTTCTGCTTTTCATCCCCGAAACCAAAGGCAAAACCCTGGAGGAGTTGGAAGGCATCCTGATGCGCAAAGGAAACAAGTTGGTGCCGCCCGCGCATTAGACTCTGAATTTAGCCATGAATACAAATAGACAATCAGCCACAGCAGGGTGGCGGATCCCCGCACTGACCGTGGTTCTCGGCTTGCTAGCTTGCTGCGTCAGCTCGGGCTGCGCTGGCGAACCTGAGTGGACCCGCGGTCCGGTGAAAGTTGAAATCCGCAAGAGTGCCGAGCGCTTTCAACTCTACGTGGACAGCAAGCCGTTTTACATCAAGGGTGCCGGCATCGAATTGGGCTCTGTCGAGAAGCTGAAGGAGCACGGTGGCAATTCCTTCCGCACCTGGAGCACCGACAACGGCCGCGATTCGGGAAAGCAGGTTTTAGATCGGGCTTTGACCAACGGTTTGTATGTCGCGATGGGTTTGGACGTGGACCACGAACGGCGCGGCTTCGACTACGACAACACTAACGCTGTGGCTAGGCAGTTTGCGTCGTTGATCGCCCAGGTCAGGGAGTATAAAGACCATCCGGCCTTGATCATCTGGGTCATCGGCAACGAACTCAACTTCGAGAAGAATCCAAAGGTCTGGACTGCCGTCAATGACCTCTCGAAGGCGATCCATCAGATTGACCCTAATCATCCGACCACCACCACGCTGGCCGGCTTCAACAAGGAAACCGTAAAGCTGGTCCAAGCCCAGGCGGCGGACTTGGATTTCATCTGCTTCCAAATGTATTGCGACATCATCAACTTGCCGCGGTATCTGGCGGAAGCGGCCTGGGACAAGCCTTATATTGTCACTGAATGGGGCGCGACGGGTCACTGGGAATGCGGCAAGACCGCCTGGGGAGCGCCGATCGAGAACGACAGCGCGACCAAGGCCGATCTCTACGAAAAGCGCTTTCAAGCAGTGATCCAGTCCGACCAAAAGCTGTGCCTCGGGTCCTATGTTTTCTTTTGGGGCCAGAAACAGGAACGGACACCTACTTGGTACGGCATGTTCCTCAAGTCCGGCGAAGAGACCGCGCCGATCGATGTGATGCACTATTTCTGGACCGGTTCGTGGCCCGCCAACCGCAGCCCTCGTCTTGAGGGAGCCTGGCTGGATGATAGGACAGCCTTGCAGAACGTTCGATTGAAGCCGGGCCAGACGTATCACGCCAAAGTGCAGGCCAGCGACCCCGACCAGGATCCCCTCACCTATTCCTGGGAGGTTATGGAGGAAAGCACCGAACGCAAGGTGGGCGGTGACGTCGAATCCATACCCAAGATACTTGCGGGCCTGATCGCAGACCCCAANNGTCTTCGACGGCAAAGGCCACGCCGCCCACGCGAATATCCCATTCTATGTGGAGGGCTCCGCCGAAAAAGTGCGGACCGCCACCCAGGGTTCGAGCCAATCCGAAGCACACTATTGAAAGATGAAATCCGTCGAATCTCCATCCTCAGGCGAAACCCGGGGCGCTAATGGCAGAACGCCTTCAGCAAGGCCAACTCCTGATACTCTGGGTTTCAAAGAGAAGTTGGGATACGGCCTGGGCGATACCGCGTCCCATTTCGTGTGGGACATGGTGGGTTTCTGGCTGCTGTTCTTCTACACGGATGTCTATAAAATCCCTGCCGCCGCGGCCGGCACGATCATGCTGGTCGCCCGGTTCTGGGATATGGGGATTGACCCGGTCATTGGCATCATCTCAGACCGGACGCATACGCGGTGGGGAAAATTCCGTCCCTACATTTTGTTTGGCGCCATCCCCTACGCGGTTCTGGCCATTCTGACATTTACCACCCCTAACCTGGGCGAGACCGGCAAGATCATCTATGCGGGCGCTACGTATGTGCTGCTGATGACCGCCTATGCCGCCATCAATCTGCCTTACTCGTCTATGGCGGCAGTGATGACCTCCGATACCTACGAAAGAGCGGGCCTCAACACTTACCGATTCATCTGCGCTTTTGTCGGCCAGTTTGTCGTGACCGGTCTGGCCCTAACCCTGGCGAAATTCTTTGGCCGGGGCGACAAGGCCCTTGGCTTTCAATACACCCTCGTCCTGTTTGGACTTCTCAGTTTGGTCTTCTTCTTCATCACCTTCAAGACCTGCAAGGAACGGGTGCAGCCCTCGGCATCGCTACCCAGTTCCCTAAAGGAAGATCTCAAGGACCTGTTTAAGAACCGGCCGTGGATTATCTTGGCCATCGTCGGAATCGTTTCCTTTGTCATGTTCGCCATGCAAAACGCCGCGATCGCCTACTACTTCAAGTATTACATCGGCAAAGAGGAGAACGTACAGTTGTTTAACGTAGTGGGCACGGTGGCGCTAATTGTGGCCTTGCCCCTTTCCAAGCCCTTGGCCAGGAAATTCGGCAATCGGAATGTATTCATTGCGAGTTCCCTAATCTCCGGCGCCTGCTTCATTGCGCTCTACCTGCCGGGCGCAAATGACCTCATCACGGTTTATGTTCTGAACATTCTGGCCAAAATGGCCTATGCCCCCGCAGTGCCTCTGCTGTGGACGATGATTGCGGATTCGGC
>PMYF01000817.1 GCA_003171295.1 Acidobacteriota bacterium
AATATTCACTAGAGAGAGATGGCGTTTGTAATAATCGTTTCATCTCTCTCATAATGAATAGCTAAATAATGCTTAGTCCGACACGCAACGCACTGTTCCCGTATTGGGGTCAGTATAGCGATGCTGTCCGGCGGGACANNGGCGCGGCCTTGCCCTGCTGGCCGGTCTGGCCCTGCTGGCCGGTCTGGCCCGGTTGTCCGGCCTGCCCTTGATCGCCCGGCTGGCCGGTCTGGCCCGTCTGGCCCGGCTGTCCGGCCTGCCCTTGATCGCCCGGCTGCCCTGATTGGCCGGTCTGTCCCTGCGCTCCTGGTTGTCCTTGCTGTGGAGGTGTGGTTGTGCTGCAACCGCCAAGAAATAACGTGAGCGAGATTACAACTATACCTAGCAATGTCTTCATTTAATTCTCCCTTGTGATGGTGCTCAACGCAAAATACTGTTACCGCAACTGATGGTACCCAGGGGAAGTGTACCCATGCCGCACCCTGGGCGCTGTTCTGTTTTGCACAGTCAGCTAAAAACATCACAGACCCCAAAAGGAGAGTTCGAAGTCGTCTTCAAGGCTGGACATGCTTGATCTGGTGTACCAAGTGCAATTCAGGCACAGGTTGCGGGCCGGATGAGGCAACTGCGGGGGCCTGTCCAAACCAAGAATTCTGTTCGCATTGAATTCACGGAAATTAGAGGACATATCTGTACAAACCGCCTTCCATCCGCCGTGGCCCTGAGGGAACTCGAATGCCTGATCCCTTATTTTGATAGCGACTAATACCAACGTGGTACTCGCTTTTGGACCTCTTCCGAAGACAACCCTCTATGTCCTTGGATATGTGGAGGTCTTACGCATAGAAGGCCGGGCTGGCCCCATCGTGGGCCGCCGGGGTCGCTCGGGATGGAAAGGATGAAAAACGGCTCCAATGGAGGCGGTTGGGAGTACGCTGGCTGCTGGCTGGGAAGGCAAAATGGAAACCCTGGCTTAAATCTCAACAAAGTCTGGGTTAATTACCTCTCCTACAGTGTCTACCATAGCCTTAAAGTTTTCGGGTTTGATGGTGGGATTAATCTCGCTCGATGTACCAACCAGCATACCCCCGGCATTGAGAGCATTCGTTTCCAAGATAGTCCTGCGCACTTCACGTCTGACTTGGTCGGGATTTCCTCGTTCCATGAGATCGACGCCATCGATCCCTCCTGCCCAGACCATCTGGGGCCAGGCCTTCTTCAATGCGACAATGTCCATTCCTACTGCAGGTTCAAGACAGTAAAAGCCGTCAACGCCGCAATCCACTAGATCGGCTATAACCTTCTTGAAGTTACCATCACTATGATAAATGACTTTGAGGCCATGGCTCTGCCAAGCTTTGGTCATGCGGCGTACGTGCGGAAAAAGCTCCTTGCGCAGAAAGGCCGGGCTGAAGATGGGGCCCTGCTTGGATGCAAAATCCTCGGGAATCAGCACAACGGGTGATAGCGTGGGGTCGGCAATGGCGTGCAACCGGCGTAGGTCGCTATCCGTGTAGGCTTCGATGTAATCTGAAATAGCCCGTGGGTCTTCATCGTATAGCCAGATAAAAGTATCCAATCCCAAGCGTGACCAACAATCACAGAAGCCGGTTTGAAGACTAAAATCTATAATGACAGTGTCACCCACGTGATCTTGCAGCGCCTGCATGTAGCTGTGGTAATTCTCCCGCTCTCTTTCCGCGTCAAACCGCGTCTCGGTGGCCGCCTTCGGCTCGATTCCCGGTGGGAACCCATATTCAGCTTGCCGGCCGACTCGGCGCAGCTCATCTGTCTTACGCAACAAGAATTCCCTAGCCCCGGCCACATCGTGGAAAGGGCGGCTTACCGTCGTAGAGTGCCAATTATCGTGTTGAATGACAAAGCCATCGTTGTTGCTCACCCGGGCAGTACCGAGCGGCGCTACCGCTGGAAAACAGGCATCAAGCGTTTGCCGGATGACAGCACAGATGTCTTCATGCTTATATTCAAATCCTGTAAACGTCTTGCCTGTGTAAAGCGAAATGACTTTTGCGTTGTAACTCAGTTGATCGTGAATGGCGACGCGATCTACTGGCTGCAGGTTCAAAGTCTTTTCTACGCGTTCACGCTTGGTTAATCTGTCTGTATCGAATATCTTTTCCAATGGCCTTTAACTCCACATATCTTTGTATTTTCGTTTCCTAATTTGACCTGCCAGATGTGGAAAGACCCTCTCAGCATGTCATCCTGAGGAACCTAGGGCGACGCAGGATCTCTGTATTTGCTTGATTCCTCAAATGCGAGGATTCTCCGCTTCGCTCAGAATGAAAGCCCTGACGGGTTTTTCTGCAGCCCGCGGGGGAATACAGGTGGCTTGTCTTGCATCACTCTGACATCTAATTCCTGTCGAGCCGCACCCAGACCAGGATTTCAGATTTACTCATGGCACCCGGCCTCTGATTAAGAAATTTCTGGCGCTGGCAACGCAGAATATCACAATTAGACGCCCGCTCAACCTGCCAGTCAAAGGCAGGAAGTAGACCGCTACCCATTCGACACCGCCTATTGACGCGGACAGCGTAAAAAAGGTAGTATGCTCGATCATCGACTATTATTCCTTGCCGATTGCTTTGGTTCTCGATTCTCGCAGGAACCAACGACCGCCAGGAAATGAGAGGGACAGAGTAGGCGGAAGTCATAATGATTACACGTTGCAACGCAATGAATGCCGCGCGGCCCGGCCTCGCGATCATCCCTGTCTGGAACAAGTCGAATCGCGGGCACTCCATCGTCCGCTCTAAGATTGCCGGGCAGCTCGGAAAGAGCCTCCTGGACATGTTGGACGCCTGCGAGCAGTCGATCGCGCGCAACGTCACCATGAACCTCACTGCGCGGCACTTGAAGCCGATTTTCTTGGCGGAGCAGCTTTCTGCCGTGATTACTTCCGCCGCCAGGACCGCAGCCCCAGCGATCTGAAGCCGGACGCGTTTCCAGATACCCTGACTCCATATCGAGGTGAACTTATGGTCTCACGCGGAAACGCTCGCATGTTCTTGTTACTGATCATCGCCTTACTCGGTCTCGCCCCTATCGTCGTGGGCGAGGAGTTGCCGGTAAAGCTGAAGCGGCAGGGCGCTCGAATCGATGTTTTCATCGGCGGCCAGCCCTTCACTTCCTACTTCTTTGGCTCGGAATCGCCCAAACCTTATCTCCACCCGCTGCGCAGCGCGCAGGGGACCACAGTGACGCGCGGTTTCCCGATGCGCAAAGACATCCCCGGAGAAACCGCGGACGCTCCCCACCACCGAGGGTTATTCTTTGCTCACGGCGATATCAACGGGATCGATTTCTGGGCGGAAGAAGCGCTGGGCAGCAAGACCAAAGAGACCGTCAAGGGTGTTAAGCACAGCAGCCTGGCCCTCCCTTATGGCCGCACGGTGCGGCGCAAGCTCGAAAAGATGCGGGGCGGGCCGAAATCCGGAACCATTCGCGCGCTTTTCAACCTTGTCGGTCCCGATGGCAAGGTCATCGCGCAAGAAGAGCAAGCCTTTACTTTTCGCGGAGGCGCATCAACTCGGACCATCGACTGCGAGTTTGCTATCCAGGCTACGAACGGACCGGTCAAGATGGAGGATACGAAGGAAGGAACCTTTGCCATCCGCCTGGCCAGAGCCTTGCAGGAACCGGACGGATACATGTCGAACTCGGAAGGCGCCGTGGGCGAGAAGCAAATTTGGGGCAAACGAGCCAACTGGGTGGACTACTCCGGTACGGTGGCGGGGGAGAAGCTCGGCATTGCTATCTTCGACCACCCTTCGAACCCCAAGCACCCCACATACTGGCATGCTCGGGGTTACGGCTTATTGGCAGCGAACCCTTTTGGGGAACACGACTTCTATCATGACAAGACCCGCGATGGCAGCGTCACCATCCCGACAGGCGGCACAATGGTGCTGCGCTATCGCGTATTGATTCACCCCGGCGACGCCAGGGAGGCCGNNGGAGGAGGAAATCATGAGCAAGGAATCGGAGATCAGCCGTCGGGAGTTTTTGAAGAGCAGCGCCAAGGCCGGCGCCGGGCTGGCCGCCCTGGGCGGCATTGCGGTCGCTACTCATCCGGAGAGAGTCTTGGGCGCCAATGACCGTGTGCAGGTTGCCGTGGTGGGCCTGCGCGGGATGGGGTGGGGTCATGTTCAGAGGTACGGCAAGATGCCCGACGTGTCTGTCGCCGCCGTCTGCGACGTGGACGAGAACATCCTGCGCGAGCGCCTCGCCGACATGGAGAAGCTGGGCATGCCCAAGCCCAAGACTTACTTCGATGTCCGAAAGCTGCTCGAGGACAAGTCGATTGATGCCGTCTCCGTTGCCACGCCCAATCACTGGCACTCGCTGATAGGCATCTGGGCCTGCCAGGCAGGCAAGGACGCTTACATCGAGAAGCCTTGCTCCCACAACCTGTGGGAAGGACGCCAACTGGTGCGCGCCGTCGCTAAGTACAATCGGATTTTCCAGCACGGCAGTAACAGCCGTTCGGGGGTGGCGATCATCGAGGGTATGCAGAAGATGCGGGACGGTTTGATCGGCGATGTGTATATGGCGCGCGGCCTCTGCTACAAGGTGCGGGACACCATCGGCAAAGCTCCCGCCGAGCCGGTGCCGGAGGGTGTGCACTACGACCTGTGGACGGGGCCGGCGCCGCTGAAGCCCTTCACCCGCAACCGCTTTCATTACAAGTGGCACTGGATTTGGGACACCGGAAACGGCGACCTTGGCAACCAAGGCATCCACGAGATGGACGTGGCCCGCTGGGGACTGGGCGTGAAACTGCCCACCAAGATCTCGGCCATTGGCGGCCACTTCATGTTCGACGACGACCAGGAAACCCCCAACACCCTTAACGCAGCCTTCGAATTCAAGCTGCCCAGCGGCGAGCGCCGCATGCTGGAGTTTGAGGTGCGCCACTGGCTCACCAACACCGAAGCCGAAATCGGCACGCCCGCCTTCGGCAGCGAAGGCGTCCCGCCCGTTACCGGTGCGGGGGGTGTCGCCAAGGCGCCGCAGAAGAAGCAAGCGAGCCAGACCGTCGGCAACATCTTTTACGGCTCGAAAGGTTACATGGCCATGGACGGCTACGACTCTTACAAGACTTGGTTGGGCGAGGGCCAGGAACCCGGCCCGCATCTGGTGCAGGGGGGTAATAACTGGGCGAACTTCATCGAATGCGTGCGCAGTCGCAAGAAGGAAGACCTGCACGCGCCCATCGAGGAGGGACACATCTCCTCTGCCCTGGTGCACTTGGCCAACGCCTCGTACCGCCTCGGCCGAACCCTGAACTTCGACCCGGAAAACGAACAGGTCATCGGCGACGACGAGGCCAACCAGATGCTGCACGGCACCTACCGCGAGCCATTCGTCGTGCCGGAGAAGGTGTAGGACTGGGGGCGAGATAAGGCCAAAGAAGCGGAAATGGACTGCGGGGACGGCGCCGCCAGGGCTTTAGATTTTACTGCCGGCCTGTCTTGCAGCCTCGTCTTGCCCCTGCGCGGGTCAGCGATCCGCCGCGCTCGACAGCGAGGCGGATCGTTCTGGGACTCAGGCCTGAAAAGGCGGAGGCTTCCGTCAAGTTCACCCACCCTTCGGACTGGCGCCGCGCGGCATCTTACGAAAGTGCTCGACTCTTGCGTTGATGAAGTCAGGTGGTTTGGNNCCTCCGGTTGCAGGATCATAACCCGGCGGCATCATCGGCTCACTTTTGGACTGGGGGACGTTACGGAGACGGCTGTGAGTTTGGGATTCGTGAGATTGGGGGAGGGTGGAACCTTCCACCCTCCCGAAGGGAAACGCTGACAAGCAAATTGATCTGGGCGTCCGCGACCGCCCAGTTGTCGTTCCTCAGAAGGAAAGCCTCAAAGCGAACTGGAGAATCCTCGGATCACTAGCGGACCAGATCTGGCCAAAGTCGGAGTTCGGAACACGGGTACCGGGACTTCCGAAATTGGTGTGATTGAATAGGTTAAAGAACTCCGAGCGGAATTGTATATTGACTGCTTCGGTGACCTTGAAATTCTTATACATGCCCCAATCCACGTCGGCTATCCCTGGACCCCGGAGCATGTTGCGTTTGGCAGTGCCCCACGTCCCTATGGCTGACTCCTGGAAGCAAGCGGTGTTGAACCACATAAGTCGCGGGTCGCTGCCTGCATGGGAAGAGGCATTGCACCCTGGAATGTAGTCCGCATACGGGCGCACGGAAGTGAGACTTTGGCCAGTAGCGGAATAGAGTGCTAAGGGGGTTCCTGAGACAAGAGTCAAGATTCCAGTGGATTGCCACCCCCCTACCACTTGCCGCAGGAAGGCATTTCCGTGAGGAGAGGGCAAGTTCCAATTGAAATTGCCTGCCAAGTGGTGCGTGGCGTCCTGATCCGCAACTGACCATATTTCGTTCCCATCGCCGTGGGGGTTGATTCTTACTCCGTGCGTCGGCGAGTCGCCGCTCAGCAGCGCGTTGTCCATCTGTCTCGACAAGGTGTAGTTGATCTGGAAACCCAAAGTGCGACTTAGCCGCCTTTCCAGGGTTACCAGCAGCGAGTTCAAATTCCCGTGGCCATCGGAGTCCGCTACATACATCTGTTCGTAGTTTCTGATCGGGCGTCGAGAGTCCATGTTCGCGGTGTTCAGGGTCGACAGCGGGTTGCCCTCGGCATCGTTGCCGGGGATATAATACGCAGCATTCGCGTCGCGGCTCCGGGTGAGGTTCCCACTGAGCGATCCAACGTATGCCACTCGCAACATCATGGCACGCGGCAATTGCCTCTCGACAGTGAGATTGTATTGTGTATTTTTCGCCGTCTGGAAATTCGGATTGAACATGTAACTCGTCACCGGCAGGTCGATCGGCCAAGTACTAGGAGTGGGAACCGGTATGGGAAACGGGTTAACATGCCCACTGTAAGGGTCCGTGGTGCTAAAGGGGTTCGTGATGTTGACGCCGCCGGTAAAGGGGATCGAAGTCCCCATCCAGGAAGCTCCCGCATTATTGAGGGCGTCGTGGTATATCCCAACCCCACCTCTGATGCTGGTCTTGCCGTCACCGCCGAGATCGTAGGCGAAGCCCAAGCGGGGACCAAGCCTACTGATACCCCACTGGTCCCAGAACCCATGCGAAGGGGCCCCGTAATCGCCGTCGTAGAGTGTCCCCGGTGGCATGTTCGGGTACATGATGGATTGCTGACCTGGTGCGAAGACCACCTGCTCGCCCTCCCTGCTTTTCCAGTTCTGCATAGGTTCGTAACGAGCCCCGAGGATGACCGTGAGCTTGCGATTCACGCGCCAAGTGTCCTGCGCGAAAAACATCCTCAAGTATCGGTCCCCGGTCCAGTATGTCGGGCTGACCTGATTGAAACTGGCCGGCAGGCCAAGCAATAGGTCACCATAGGCAGAGCCCGTCCGATCCGACCCCCAAGAATAAGCTCCGTCTGTGTTCCAGTATTCCGCGTCCAGGTGGTAGCCCTTGATGATATCCACACCGGCCTTGATTTCGTGGCTGCCTCGAACCACCGCCAGACTGTCCCTGAATTGGAAGTTATGCCGAGACCAGTCCGCTGGCATACCGCTCCAGACGCTGAATCCCACGTCCGACCCCATGTTCATAAACTGGGGCCCTGCGTGAGTCACTGGGATCTGCGCCCCCATTTCTGACCAGGTGAAACCCGGGATCAGCCCTTGGGCGCTGTTAAACAGCGTACGAGTATAAGACAACGTTAGATGAAAGTCATTGACGACGGTGGGGGAGAAGGTGTGGGTCTCGCCAAATGTCCATCGGTGAACCGTAAACTGCGTACCCGCACTCAGCGTAATAAAGTTGCTCGGGTCGCCCCCGATGGGAGTCTCATCGTTCTGCATGAAGAAACTCCCGAACAACCTGTCTTTGGTTCCAAAATTCTGGTCGATCTTCAAGGAATACTCAGGGACCTTTTCCCTGATTTGGGTTTGGAAGATCGAGTGGTTGCCCTCTGCGTTGGGAAGAGCAAGGAACTTAAACATATTCTGGGTCGCCGGATCCATCCCGCCTGGCTGTCCAACCGCTGGGAGTTGAGTAAGAAGCCTCGGTCCGTTAGGATTCGCCGGATCTATCGCATTGTACGTCACTCCGTCCCACGGATTGTGAACCTCATCCGGCAGCCCTGTGAGATCGCCGCCCCTTTGCGCCGCGCTGGGAACTACCATATTTGCCGAGCTCGGCCGCTGACTGAGCCGGGTATCCTGCCAGGAAAAGAAAAAGAATGTCTTGTCTCGCCGGATGGGCCCTCCGATTGTGGCGCCGAACTGGTTCCGCTTCATGCCGTCATCCGTAAGGGCAAAGAAATTGCGGGCATTCAGCGCGTTGTTACGGATGTATTCGTAGGCGGTGCCATGGAATTTGTTGGTCCCGGACTTCATGACCATGTTGACCACTCCGCCCGCCTTTTGCCCGTACTGAGCATCGATATTGCTGGTCTGCACGCTGAATTCCTGGATGGCATCGGGGTTGGGCGTGGCCATGGAGACCCCGGTCCAGTAGTCATTGTGATCACCGCCATCTAGTTCGTAGTCGGTCTGGTTACCCCGGGCGCCGGCTACCGCGTATACCTGGACGGAAGGGTTAACGGCCCCGTTTTGCATACCCCCTCCCCCGCTATACTGTACGCCCGCCTGCAGAGCCATGAGTTGCTGTGTATTCCGGCCATTCAGGGGTAAGTTAGTAACCTGCGACGCTGTAATAACATCCGCGATAGTCCCCGAGCGTGTGTCCACCAAGGAGGCCGTGGCTGTAACTTCCACAGTCTCTGCCTTGCTGCCGATTTCCAACTTGATGTCCGCCCGAACCTTCTGGTCAACGTTGAGCACAATGCTGCGCTGCTCGTACGCCTTGAATCCCGCGTTGCTGCCGGTGAGTGTGTAAACTCCTATCGGGAGACCATCGAACAAGTATTCACCGGAGCTATTCGAAGACGTTGTGCGCTCGATAGCGGTACCTTCGTTCCTGATTGTCACCGAGGAGCCGGCAATCACCGCCCCACTCGGATCGAGCACCGACCCGAAAATGGTGCCAGTGCTGACGGCATGGCCCATGATGGGGACCAACAGGACCAGGCCTGTCAGAACGCATAGGTGGCAAACTGTTGCCATAAACCATTCCCGTCCCTTATTAGCAGTCGTTAATTGCATTTTTTCCTCCTCCTAAATCCCAGACACCCGCTCGCTTGTAGGGGGCAGCGCTGCCGTCTCAATATTCAATAACAGTTGTAAGATTCGCCCTGCTTCGGCGCGTTCCTGCTGGCACAGCCGTTCATAGAAGTCTTTCCTCTGGTCCTATCCAATCTTTGGATCTGTTCGCGGTCGATGATCGATCTTATGGAGGCCACATTCATAAAGGAAGAATATCCCTTTGTCAAGAGTTTTCTTGTCAGGTTTTCTTGTCAGGGCAGCCGTTTCGGAATCCTCGGGTGAAAGGCGCGAAGGTGAAGCGGATAGAGCCCCTTTCGGATGCGGGTAGCGAGGGTATATGAGGGTTGCTCTATTTTCGAGCGCAGTTTGCCGGGGGTGCAGGGCGCAGGCGGGAAACTGGGATGTGAGCAGACCAGCCGGTCAGAAGGGGGGAGGACGGAAACTAACTGGTGTCGTCGGCATCGGGGCGGGAAAAGCTGAGCTAGAGGAAGTGGCAGAGGGAGATGGCTTCATAAAGAGGGTGAGTGCCGGGGTGCAGGTCGCGGAGGGCTTCGGGAAAGGCCCCCTCTTGCTCGTCACCATCCTTCTGTCAGTGCGGGACCCGCCTTCGCTATGGCGGATCATGCAGATCTATCTGAGGCGGTTGAAAGTTGCGTGCCTCACGACTCACATTGCGAATGAATCCTCAGCATCCCATCTTTTCCAATTGCCTCGGTTCATTTTCCAACCCCGGGCAACAGATCCCCGCGCAGCCCTGGTTTAGCCTATCGAACGGACGCGGGACATCTCGATTCTTTACCCTGTGGCAACGCCGCTTGCCGGGATACGCACGGGGGTGCCAATTTTGGACCGGAGCACGCGGTCCCCAACTCTTACTGTAAACTCGTGCCCGGCCACAGAAATATCCATATTTGACCCTCGCAGCCTCAACCCTTTCAACGACGCTTGCGGAGACCAACTCGGCAGTTTCGGATTAATCGTGATCGTACCATCCATCTCCAAATTGACCCCGAACATCCCGAAGATGATGCACTGCGCGCCCGCACCCGCGTCAACCGCGTTCTGCAGAGGGGTGTCCTTCCGATACTCAATTTGGTTTGCGACAAATGAGTCTCCCCAGTATGGAAACCGCTCTCCCCACCACAATGTGCGCTTCAAGAGTTCTTCTGCTTGGGCCGTGTACCCAGCTTGATACAAGAATTCGGCTATGCGCGGAGTAAAGGCAACGTAGTTGCCGCCGCCGCCGTTATCGATATCGACCTGGTCGTAAGCTGGATCGTGCTTCGCCATGCTGTGCAGCCCGTAAGCCGAAAGGAATTCATCGTCGTTCAGATGGCTCACCAACCCTTCCTCTTCCTCCTTGTTGAGTACCTTGCTTCCAATCATCTTGAACATATAGTTTGTGTATCTCAGTTCCTTCACCCCATTGAGGTACATAAAAAAGAACCACCGGTCTTTGGGGCTCCACAGGGTCTCCTTTAACAGCACCTTAAGAGCCTCGGCTCGCTCCAGGAGGTGGTCCCAGTTCTTCCCGGCCACCTTTCCGAGTTGCCAGGCTAATTGATAGCTCTTGTACCGCCGTCCGTTGAGATCCGGATAGAAATTGTCATAACGATACTTAGTCCTCAGTTCCAGATGGTTGTTGCCGGTGCCGTAATCCACCAGAACCGCAGGTTTACTGAGGTCATCCCCGAAATTGGCGTTGAAGAGCACCCAATCCAAGACGGACTTCCCATTGACAGTTTCGCTGAGGAATCCGGCGTCTCCGGTCGATTGGACGTAGTGATAAATCAACAAAATGATCTTCTCTTGATTGACCGGATACCACGGTCCTCCCGCCTCGCCGTCCATCGGGTTGAAGAGAAAGTGTTTGGTGATGTCTATTTTGAGAAACTGCTTTATATGTTCCTTGGTTGCGGCCGGATCGTAAAGCGGCAGAAGTTCAGGTACGCCGCCATAGTCCCACAAATACTCGCCCACGCACCCCCCCTTGATTCCGCCGGTGGAATAGTAGGGGTTCAGCACGAACTCCGGGACCTTCCATTTGTTTATGATAAAACACACTATCGACCGATTGTAGTATTCGACCAAACTGCGGTTGGAGGCCTCGACTCTCGGCAACTTAGCGAACAGGTCCTTCGTCTCGTCTCGGTAGGCCTGACGCGAGTCCGCAATCTCCTTGGCGGGATTCTTCAAGAGCTGATCACAGACCCTCCGGCAATCAGTTCTATCGCCCATCGCCACCGCCACGTAATGGGTTGCACGTTGCCCAGGCAACAAGACGACTTCTCCTTCCCAGTGCGAAGACCAGGGTTCCCATCGCATGTTTTCAAGATCCGTACCCACCGCAATGGCGCCGGCCTCATTCTCCCGTACGACTCGTTTCGGCTCGGAAACGGCCGTGGTAGTTTTCTTCGTGGTGTTCGGATAACTAAACTCCCAGACCTTAAGGTACTCCAAGCTTCCGAGGAAATTCAGTTGTATGGGTATCTTCTTCTTTTCGGAGGTCATGTTCTGGAGCGTCAGTTCCAGCAGGCCGCCTCGCACTCCATGCGTCAAACAGGATGTGGTCGACACAGAGATACCGTGCATCACTCCCCTGCGTGGGACCTCGGTAGGGTGCCATTCATAGCTCTGGGTTGGAACCTTTTCGCCGAAGAGCCTCACCTCCAATAGGAAATCGGAACTGGCATAGGGGGGAGCGTAGAGCCCGCTGAGGCTGCCGATGTCCCTGTAATTCACCCCCGTAGTGATTAGCCCATTGATGATGCCGAAATGGTCTTCGTCCTTGATATTCCGGTCGCCCGCCAACATGAACGGGTCGAGAAGGTCGTGCTGTCTGGCTCCTTCCGCAGGAGTTGCTGGCATCCCGGCCGTGGCAGCAGGAGGGCCACTTTGATTGGCGCTGATCCCCTTGAGGCTTGGGACAAGGGCGATCGTCCCCATGGTCTTCAATAAGCTCCGGCGTGTATGTTTTGTCATGTGAGGCTCCTGGTTATGTCTCCTAGCCGCCCTTTACGGGGGACGGATCCCGCGTGCATTGAGAACCAAAACGATCGACAGGGGGGTTAAGGTCGATGATCGATCCTCGCGCGATTCTTTTTACATGGAGGTTGAATTGTTGTCAAGAGTCGTTAGCACATGATTGTCCGCTACGTGCGGAGTTCGGGTAAAGCTTATTGCGGGAAGGAGGCAGAATGACGCGATACCCGGAGGTCGCCTGGGAGCGGGCGATGAAGGTGCAGGATGTGATGCTGCGGGCGATGGCGAAGGCGATTACCTGGTGGCGGTTGCCGGAGATCATCGGCATATCGGACCGGGGCCTACGGCGTGGGCAGTGGTGCTATAAGCAATCTGGCTGCGACGAACTGTTCAACCGGCGGCGCGGGGAACCCATTTCGAAGCGGGTGCCGGTGGAGACGGTCGAAGATCATAACCTCCTGGGTCGATAAGGATCCCCGGATCATAAGTGGAAAGCCCTGGGAACGCGCGCAAGTGAGGCCGGCATTCATCTCCTGCGGCGGGGCCTGAAATGCGAGAGCGCGCCGGGACTCATTTCTCCTGATTAGATTTCGAGAGGACGTACGCCTCCGTATTTGCGTACCAGTCGTCAAGGGCACTCAGGAAGCGCTTCCGCGCTAACGCGGGGTCCTTTGCCTTAATCGCTTCCAGAACGGGAAGGTGGGATTGGGCGTCCTGCAAGAGATCGAATGCTTCACCCGAGTGAATCCGCATGGCGGAAAACGCGTAAATGGGAACGAGAATACGCCGAAGGGCTGTTTCTAAATACTCGTTGTCAGCGATTGCCCAGATCTTTCCGTGGAAAGAGAAGTCGCACTGCAGAAACTGCTCTCTTTTGTTTGACCGGGCTGTACTCAGCAAATCAACATAGGCTTTTTCCAGTTCTTTTGCTTGTCCCGGAGTTGCCAAGCGTGCCGCTTGCTCCACTGCAAACCCTTCGAGGACTTTGCGTACGGCGAAAATCTTCTTCCCGGCATCGTGAGTCAACTTGGTGACGTAAGTCGCCGCGTTGGGTTTCTTGGCCACAAACCCATCGGCCTCAAGGGCGATTAGAGCTTCTCGGACAGCGGTGAGACTCGTCCCGAATTGACTCGCCAAGCGGCGTTCCACGAGCCTCTCGCCTTCCCTGAGAGTACCGTTGAGGATGGCTTCCTCGATCCGGTCGGCAATCATTCGGCGCAGGGTCACGGTTTCGAAGGGCTTGAATACAATCTGCATTTCTCAACTCCAGAGGGCGGGCGAGGCGCACCGCCTTGTCAATCCATATCTTACGGTCAAGAGCAGTCTCGCATTCTGATAAACCACACCTTCAGGATGATCGATCAGTTAGCATATCACGTATTATCCTATACCAATCCAGCGCACGTACCGTGCATGCGAAAATGTTATCCGTGGGGTATCGGCGCGCAATTTGAGAATGTTACCCGTTATGGACGCGGATAACCGCAGGAGTTGATCTTCGAGAAGAGATGATTGGCACAGAATTATGATGCTTGACAGGGTGGACCAGAGGGTGTATTTATCCCATGCCCGTTGATCGATCATCATAAGGCTGGATCATCACCCAGCGCGCCGCCAAAGTAAATTAGCTCGCGATGCTCGCCCAACGCCCCCTCCTCTCAAACGTCGGAGGTTAAAATGCCCGGACCTGGGATGGAACTTATCGGGGAAGAGGAAAAGCTGGAAAGGGATGCTGCCCAAAACAGCGAGCCTCTTGCAGCGGGCGATCAACATCAGCATGGGGGTTTCCGATGCCGGATTGTGCTCAGCCTTCGGGGTGAGGATTCGCGGCGGATTCCACGAGGTCGATCGCCATTCCGCCGGGTCGCGGAAAAGTATCTGCAATCCTGACCTGAGCGAGGCATTGTGAATCAGCCGGGCCGCACACTGGCTCCAGGTTCTTGGCAGGCGGCCAAGGGAAAGGGGGAGCAAATGGCAGGAAACAAAGAGAATGGCCACGTTCGGCTGGGGATCACCGTATTGTGTAATCCCTTGGAGGTCGGAGCCCATCAGGCTCCCGAGCTTTTGCAGCAGCTTGAGCAGCTCTTCGCCGGGGAGGGGATGGGGAGGCTGACCGTCTTCCGCTCTCCCGCCGCCGTAACCGACCCCGCATCGGCGGTAAATGTCGGCAAGTATTTTTACGATCAGCGCGTGGACGCTGCCTGTGTGCTGGCCGCCAGTTGGTTTGAGGACTACCTGGTTTTGGATCTGCTGGAAGAATGCGATGTCCCGGTAATCGCCTGGGCGCGGCCGGGCATGGAAACGGGCTCGCTTTGCGGCATGCAACAGCTGGGTTTCGTCCTGCGCCAGCTCAACAAGCCGCACTGCTTCCTGTTTGACCACGTTTGCGCTCCGGCGCCCTTGAAGCAGGCCTGGGAGTTCGCAACGGCAGCGGCAGTGCGGCGCCAGTTGCGGCGCGCCCGTATCGGGATACTAGGACGGCAGATCCAGGGGATGATGGAGATCACCGGGCACGAGTTGGCGCTGAAGAAACTGCTGGGGCCGCGGGTCACGGGCATCGACACTCACGTCTTCCTGGAGCGTGCCGGCAGAGTTCCCTCCGCCTCGGTGGCTGGGCAGTGGAAGGAACTCAAGTCCGAAGTGGGACAGGTGACCGCCGGAGAGGAAGCAGGCGTTGAGTCCCTGCAGGTCTACACGGCCCTCAAGGAGATCGTTGCGGAGCTCGGGCTCTCAGCGGTGGCCGTCGGCTGCTATCCCCACCTTATGGGCAAGGTGTGCCTGGCCGCATCTCTATTGGGGGAACAGGGTGTTCCGGTTTCCTGTGAAGGGGACATCAATGGCGCCTTGGGGATGCTGATGCTGACGAGGCTTACAGGCTGCCCCATACACAATACGGACTTGCTCGATCCGATCCCCGCGGAGAATTCGATCATCTTCTCCCATTGCGGCTCTGGAGGGTTCTCCCTGGCGGCTAACCGTTCCGAGGTAACCCTCGGGCCCGTGCGCTTGATGAACTGCGGGCTTTGCTGCCTGTTTACCGCCCGGCCGGGAGCGGTAACGCTGATCAATATCGTGCCCACGCTGGGGGGGTATCGGATGGCGGCCTTGTTTGGAGAGGCAATAAGAACCGACATGGTTTTCCCCGGTAACCCGCTGCGCGTCCAATTCCACTCCGACTATCGCGAGATTCTGTCCTGGATCGCAGAACGCGGATTAGGACATCACTGGATGGCTGCCTATGGCGATCTGCGCCGGCCGCTGGGCGATTTGGCAGCCATGACGGACTGCGAATATCTTACCTTGGCTTGACCTGGGCAGAAATCCGAATTCGCGGCTCATGGGGCGGACCTGAATCGCGAGGGATTGGAATCAAGATAAGGCCCTGGTCGCCCTCCGGCGTGCACACTGCCTAGCCGGCGGAAAATTGTCTGGCTATGGTTGAGGCACTGCAGGCCGTGGTCCCGTTAAGCGAGCAATTTTATGTATGTCGAACCAAGGATGCCTGCTGGTTGGGTAACTGCGAATGTGGAGTGGGTGATCATAGTCTCCGGGAAAAAGTAGTAGTTCTTTGCCTGACATTATACGAGCCGAGGGAGGGGAAGTTATTCCATGAACTCACGGGAGCGCTTGATCGCAGCGATCCGGCATGAAAAGCCGGATCACGTGCCGATGTATTGTTGGTGTTTTGGTTTTCCGGCTCCGCCGCACTTGCGGTGGCAGCAGAATGGTCGTGAGGTGCCCTTTTGGTATACGATGCGGCTGGAGCACCTCCACACCTTGCCTGAACCATGGACCCTCCAAGATGACTTTCAGAGAGTGCTGCGCTGGTTCAGCTTGGGATTGGATGACGTTCTGGAGGTTTCGCCTCCTTGGGGAGTCCACCCCGAAGTGTCTTTCCGCGATTGGCAGGAACCACCCACTCGAACCGAGCCTTACTGGCTTCTCTACCGCGAATACAGCACGCCAGCAGGTGTCCTTCGCCATATCGTGCGGCGGACGGACGAAAAGGTCGAACCCGGTTGGGTGGTGCAACCGGACAAGGCGGTGCTCATTGAAGACTTCAACATCCCGCGCGCGGTGAAGCATGCTGTCGCCGACCCCGAGGACCTTCCCAAGGTGCGGTACATCCTGCAAGACCCGACTGCCAGCCAGCTCGCGGCCTATCGGGAGAGGATGGCGCATGTCCGCCGCTTCGCTGACGAGCACGGAGTGCTGGTCCAGGGGTGGAGTGCCTTCGGCATGGACCTTGTCGCGTGGCTTTGCGGTGTGGAGCCCGCAGTGATGGCCGCCATGACAGAGCCCGATTTCTTCCAGGAACTCATCGAGATCATCGACGCATTTGACAAACGGCGGACAGAAATCATGCTGGAAGTGGGAGGCGTGGACCTGGTGGTGGAGCGCGGCTGGTATAGCTCCACCGATTTCTGGTCGCCGGCCCTCTTTGCACGATACCTCCTGCCTGGGCTGCAAAAACTGGTCACTACAGTGCACCAGGCGGGAAAGCATTTTGCTTTCGTCATGACCACTGGAACCCTGGCCATGTCCAACGTGCTCCTGGCGTCGGGGATCGACCTGCTCTACTACATTGATCCCGTGCAGGGCAAGCCTGATCTTGACGAAGTCAAGAGGAGATTCACAGGTCGCATCGCTTTGGCCGGTGGGGTCAGCAGCGCCGTGACGCTGCATGGAGGATCACGCGAAGAAATCCGGCAGGCAGTGCATACTGCTGTCAGCAAGCTGGGACCGGCCGGCTTTATCCTGGCCCCTGTTGACGCCCTTTTCCCAGACACGCCGTGGTCGGGCCTGGAAGCCATGATCGAAGCTTGGCGGGAGGTTAGAGATGTTCGCAGCGATTCATCCGAAGGAACTCCTCGGTTGATCGCGAGGTCAAACTGAGCTGGTTTGCAGTGCCCTCATGGCATCAGAAGGCTAGGCTTAGGCGCCTTAGCTGGGCTATGTTGGTAGGGCACTGGGGCGGTAAGCGCTCAGGTGGCCGTGTTGCCGGAGCATAATGAGCAAAGAGGTGCTTTGCCATGAGAATAACCAATGTGGACTGCACGGTCTTGCTGGTGCCGGATTACAACGCGGAGGCTTGTGATTCAGCGCAGGACACGATCGTCGTCAGCGTACATACCGACGAAGGAATCACAGGGATTGGCGAAGTGGATTCGAATCCCTGGGTCGTGAAGACGCTCATCGAGGCGCCGGGTTCCCACATCATGGCGTTAGGTCTCACGGAATTGCTGGTGGGGCAAGACCCCACTCAACCCCAGGCGATATGGGATCGTCTTTACACTTTTTCGGCCATGACGGGGAGGCGTGGAGCCGGCATATGCGCTATCGGCGCCCTGGACATGGCCATCTGGGATATCTACGGCAAGGCGACCGGCAGGCCCGTGTGGCAACTGCTGGGTGGCGCTCGGCAGGAATTCATTACGCCCTATGCGAGCTTGATGCCTGATGGCTGGACCCTCTCGGAGTATCGCGAGAGCTTGCTCGAAAAAGTGCGGTGGGCACAGAGTTTCGGCTTCAGTGCCGCCAAGCTGGAGGTTTGCATCAAGGGCCCCTATGCTCACAATCACCTTCACGAGGGTGACGACGCCATTGTAGAACTGGTGGCAGCATGCCGGGAAGTTGCAGGCCCGGCGATGACACTGATGGTCGACGTCGCGTATTGTTGGTCCGATTGGAAAGAGGCCCTAAGAGTGCTCCGCCGTCTGGAACAATACGACATCTTTCTTGTTGAGACTCCTCTGCCCTCTGACGACCTCGAGGGGTACGCAAAGTTGTCTGATGCAACTCAAATCCGCATAGCTGCCGGCGAGTGGCTGCAGACTCGGTTCGAGTTCGCGGAACTCATGGAACGAGGATGCGTTGGCGTCGTGCAGCCGGATATCGGCCGCGTGGGGGGAATTACCGAAGCGGTGCGCGTGGTCCAAATGGCCTTGGAGCGTGGCAAAATCGTAGTCCCGCATTGCTGGAAGACCGGGATCAGCGTTGCTGCGACCGCTCACGTGGCAGCCGTTGCGCCCAATTGCCGTTTCATGGAATTCCAGCCGTCCCCTGTGGCGTATTCTCGTTTGCGCAGAGAGCTTGTGGAAGAAGAACTCAAGGTTGTGAATGGCAAGATCCCCCTACCGCAACGGCCGGGGCTGGGATTCGAACTTCGGCCTGCCGCATTGGCTGAGTTCGCGGCAGCCGCTGAACAGAAATACGCGATCGGCAAAGTCGTTGTTTCCTGAAGCTGCCCGTGGACGGGATTCGCAAGATTGAACATCTGTTCAAATCTGTGGCTTATCAATGGTCGAGATCTATGAAAGGAGACAGAGAAGAGTGCGCATCTCTCAGCGTTCAATTGTCGATGTGAGTCTGCTCGTGCTGGTCAACGGCATGTGGGCAGCGCAATATGCTGCATACAAGATCGCGACTGAAAAAATGGGGCCCATCACGGTGAGTGCATGGGCCTTCCTCTTCGCAGCGCTGGTTCTTTTGCCGTTCCTTGTGCGTGAACGCCGTCACCACTCGGGTCCTGGGGATTCTACTCCTAAGACTTCTAGCGCCATTACCCCAGACGAACGGTCGCTGTTGAACAAGCGTAATATCATCGGCTTTCTGATGCTTGGCGTCTTGGGGCTCATCCCTGCTTCCGCGTTTCTGGCCTGGGGGATAGACCGCTCCTCCGCGTCGAATGCTTCCCTTATTTATCTCACGGTGCCCATCACTACCGCAGTTTTGGCCTCCTTTATACTTAAGGAGAAGATGACGGCAGTTCGGTGGGCGAGTCTATTTGTTGCCTTGACGGGTGTGCTGATTCTCTCCGACGTTGATTGGCGTCACCTGCAGCTCAGCAATGGAAAGTTCCTTCTCGGGAATATGCTGGTGCTGGTGGCGTGCACCGCCAGTTCCTTCTACAACGTTTTCTGCAAGGAACTCTTGAGACGCTTTACGCCGCTGGAAGTGTTGATTTATGGATACCTGCTCGCCGTAGTCGTAAGTCTGCCTTTCCTGGTTTGGGTCGAACCCATTTCGTTGGCGGCCGTCAGAAGTTACGGACCCAGCACTTGGTTTGCTGTCCTGGTGTTGAGCGTGTTCAGTTGGGGATTAGCCATGGTGGTGTGGGCGATTCTTTTGAAGCGCCTAGATGTGAGCCAGGCGTCCGTGTCGATATACCTTCTGCCGTTCTTTGGAGTTATCATCTCGGCGCTGACTCTGAAGGAGAGGATTACCCCAATCATGATGGTTGGAGGTTTGGTTACTTTAGCGGGGACCATTCTGATTACAAGCCTGAAACCGTCCTCAAGCTGAGCCTTACTTCGGAATGCAGGGCAAGGAACATGACCATGAAACTCGAGGGGCGCGTGGCCATCGTGACGGGAGCGGCTCAGGGGATTGGCGCCGCCATAGCTCGTGAGTTTGTGCGGGAAGGCGCTACCATTGCGGCCATTGACCTGAAGCAGGAGGTCAACCAGGTTTGCCACGATATTCGAGAGCAAGGTGGGCAGGCGAAGTCTTACGTGTTCGATATTACAGACCCGGATGAATACCGGAGATGCATCGATGAGGTTGCAAGCGAAAAGGGAAGAATCGACATTCTTGTCAACAACGCCGCCATCGCCTTCTATGCGGATATTTTGCACGACACGCTGGAACAGTGGAGGAAGACCCAGGCGGTCAATTTGGAAGCCATCTACTGGGGTTGCAAGCTGGTTGTCCCCCATATGTTGAGACAACGATGGGGACGCATCATCAGCATCAGCTCCACCCAGGCGCTGGCGACTGAAGGTGAACTTGGAGCATATGCTGCCGCGAAGGGGGGAATCATCAGCTTCACGAGATCCTTAGCGGTTGATTTGGCCCCACATGGTGTTCTTGCCAACGCGATTGCGCCGGGGTGTATTCATACCCCGCTTTCGATCGTCAAAGGCGTGGACGAGACCCAAACCGAATTCTTCCAAGAATGGTACGTGAGGAATCAAAAGATCCCCCTGGCGCGGCCGGGAGAGCCGGAAGAGATTGCACGCGTCGCCGTGTTTCTAGCCTCGGATGATTGCTCGTACATTACCGGTCAAACCTTGGTTGTAGATGGTGGACTCACCATAACATCTTGAACCACCCTAACCGGGCTTCTTGAGGGTCGCATAATATAGTGACAGTCCTCGAGCAACGCCGGCAGCTTGCCGGTACCGGGAAATGCCGCCGGGACGGCAGCTGTGCCTCGCCACAATCTAATCTGCATCAATGAACGTCCATAGTCGCGAGATTTACTGGCTTGAATATCGGTTGGTTCTGGCGGCGAAATGTTTCCTGGCAGTGTCGTCCTTGCGATTGCCTGGAAGCGGAAAGCACTTCTCCCAGGATTGGCGCAAGGGTACCGACTGGGGTTGTCTCCTGGGCTGAGACAAACCGTTAAGACACGATTCGCCCTTCGCTGGAATTGCCTTGTACTGCGAGCCTTCTTTCTTGCAAGCTGTGCTTCGGCTGGTAAAGCGGAGGCCGGCTTTGCGGGGGCGCAACCTGCCGAAGAATAGCCAGGCGGAAACTCATCCGTTCCATGAGTGAGGGCGGGGTCCTGGATGGCCGCGCCCTCATCAATGGATAGATTTCCCCATTGATCTGGAATTTGGACGGTTATGGGGTAGGCCGGGTTTCTCATCGCACTAACTCTCACGCCCCATCTGGGATGTGGGAGGCTCCTGGTGGGCCACCGCTTTCTGCTGGTACATGGCGGTGTCGGCCCGCCCCAAGACCTCCCGCATGGTTTCGCCCGCTTGCCATTCCACCAAGCCGATGGCTGCGTCCATGTTCACCTTGGCCGCGTCTGTGCCGAGTTGAACCGTATATTCGCCAAGAACCCATCTTCGCAGGCGTTCCATGTGGCTTCTTGCATTCCCCACGCTTCCCGTTTCCAGCTCAGCCGGGATGAAACAGAAGTTTTGAAAAACGAGCAAGTTGCCACACCACTTCGCCTGCTGCCTCAGCCTCGTCAATCTTCGTTATAGGCAATTCAAACCAGCATCTTTAGCGCGTTTTCTCACCAGACTCTGGCTCTTTTCATCGGGTGGTCGAAAGGGCGCAGTGGAATCTGACTGGATGTTCTTCACGGGAAGCCCCGCCAAAATTGTGGGTCCTCGCCCTTGATCCATCTCGCACCCCGCCAGCGGCCAAGAACTGAACGAAAGCCGGACCAAACCTGATACATTAGCTCCGCCTTTTAATGCGGCCGGAGAGAGACTGTCCGGTTAGTGATGGGAGGAGAAGATGATTGACGCAAAACCGCTCGCGGTGGTGACCGGCGCCTCCAGCGGAATCGGGGCAGCCTATGCGCGGGCGCTGGCCGCGCGGGGCTACGACCTGGTGCTGGTGGCGCGCCGCCAGGAACGGTTGCAGCAGTTGGCCGACGACCTCAGCAGCGGCTTTCGCGGGGCCTGCACCGTGCTCAGGGCGGACCTCACCGACCCTGCGGAATTGCTCAAGGTGGAAGAGCTCCTGGCGGGCGCCCCCAACCTCGATTTGCTGGTGAACAATGCGGGCTTCGGCACTCTGGGACGCTTCTGCGACGGGCCCGTAGAGAGCCAGGACGCCATGCATCGCCTGCACGTGCTGGCCATACTGCGCCTGACGCACGCGGCGGTGCGCAACCTGATGACGCGCGGCCAAGGCGCCGTCGTCAACGTGTCTTCCGTCGCGGCCTTCGCGCCGCTCCCTGGCAGCACCAGTTACTACGCGACGAAGGCCTGGATCAACTGCTTCACGGAAGGTTTGTACCTGGAGTTGAAATGCGCCGGCTCGCGGGTGCGTGTGCAAGCGCTCTGCCCGGGATTCACCCTGACCGAGTTCCATGACGTGTTGGGGCTCGACTGCAAAGCGATCTTGGGTGCTTCCTGGTGGATGGCAGCGGAGGACGTCGTCGAGGCATCGCTCCGAGGCCTGGAGAAAGGGAAACTCTTCGTCGTGCCCGGCCTGCGCTACAAGCTGCTTGTGGGACTGCTGCGCTTGCTGCCCCGGCCGGTACTGCACTTCGCGCTTACCAAAGGCGCGGCAAGCCTGCAGCGCGACCGGCGACCGATGATGCGCGCCTGAACAGGCTGCTCGGGGCAGTGATGCGTGGGCCAAAAACGAGAACGGGGAGCCGTTTCGGCCCCCCGTCTCAGGCGTTCGTCGTTTATGCCGTGGCAGCGTCCGCGGAACGTCGCCAACGGTGCGCACCGCAAGAGCGGTGTGGTTAGTTGACTTACGTATGCATGCCCGGTGGAGTCGTACCTCCTCCAGTTTGCATATTCCCTTCATACTCCTCTCCACAAAGAATTGCAAGTACTCCAAAGTACTATTCTTGGATTCCTCCACAGCGTTCCTGGCGGAGATTTCTCTCGACGCCGAGGCCTTTTCTTCAAGCAGTCGGAAGGGCGGCTCATTGCGTGCACCATGACGCGGCGGGCAGGTAGCCACGCTCAGTGGGTTTGTGGTCATAGGGAGAGGCCCATAGTCAGAACACCACTGACTGGGGCTACCCGCTTCCACGGCCTTCCGAGCCGTGACTTCAGGCGTGGGGCACGCTCCTTCAGGTAGGCCGTTACGCGTTCGAGCGATGCGGGTGTAGCGCCGGTGTCNNGACATCGCCGCTACAAAAGACTGTCTTGTGCTGCCCTCTGCCCGTCCCCTCCTGCCCTTCTGCAATTTAGAATCGACGCTAACCCCATTTATTTTCATAAACATAATGGAAAGACAACTATAACTCATGTATTTTCAATAACATCATGGAAAGCCAATAAACAGACATTTTTTCTACATGTGTTTTCAATAACATAATGGAACTTACCTTCATT
>PMYF01000311.1 GCA_003171295.1 Acidobacteriota bacterium
ATCTGGGGCTCGACCGGCGTCGATACCGGAGGCGGCGCGGGAGCCGCATTCTGCTGCACCGTCGGCGCGGGAGGCGGAGGATCGGTCACTCCCTTGATGCCTTCCTTGAAGCCCTTCAATCCCTCGCCCAGACCCTTGCCCAACTCCGGGAGCCGCTTGGCGCCAAACAGAAGAAATGCAACCACGCCCAGCACCACCAGGTGCCATGGCTGAAGTAAATCGCCCATTGTTTCATCCTCCGCGCGCCGCGCTGTTCCGGCACGCATTCTCACTGTTTATTGTCGCACAAACCAGTATTACCGCGCACAGACGCCCAGCGGACTTCACTTCAATCGTCAATTGCCAAGATCACCCGCCCACTGACCACTGTTCACTGACCACTGTCCACTGGCGTCACACCTTGGGCAGGTCCTCGGTGGCGATCTTGTTGAACTCGGTGTGGAAGACGGTCAGCGCCCGTTGCATCATCTCCGCCTCGCGCTGCACCAGAATCAGTTTCAGCGTCCCCGGAATCACGCCCTGGTTGGCAGTCTCAATGGCGCCCTGGTGAATCGCGGCATCCTTGGAGATCGCCGGCTTGACACCCACAGGGGCGATATAGCGGTTTGCGCCTTCAGGCGTTAGCTGCGTTCCACTTGGAAATGTGAAAACGCCCACCGTGGCCACCACACCGCCGGCCACAGAAAGCGCTCCATCGGCTCCCACCGACACCTGGCCCGGAGGAACCGAAATCTGTTGACCGGCCGCCGACAGCACCGGATCGCCCGCTGTCGTCACCAGTTGTCCGCCCGGTGTGCGGTGAAAGCCGCCATCGCGGGTGTAACGCGGGCCGTTGGGAGTTTGCACCTGAAAGAAACCCTCGCCTTCAATGGCCAGATCGAGCGGATTACCGGTCTGATCCAGAGAGCCCTGGCCCAGGTTGAGCCGGTCGCCGCCCAGCAGCCCATAGTTGTTCACCGTCCTCCCCAACTGCGAGTCCTGGGCGTCCGGCCCCATCAGCACCGAACGGAAGTACTCCTGCTCGGACCGGTAGCCGGGGGTCTGAGCATTGGCCAGATTGGTGGCCGCAATGTCCAGGGCTTGAGTGCGCGCCACCAGCCCGGTCAGCGCCGCATAGTACCCACTGTCCATCGAACGCCCCTCCTGGAATACAGGGAGACATTGCAGGTGAAGGACCGGAAGAGAGAAGGAGAGATTAGAGATACATCAGAATTGAAGAACAGGGACGTAGGGACTAGGGAATAGGGATCAGAGATCGGAAAACCAGGCTGACACCAGCCTTTAGCTGTTAGCTGTCGCTAGTCCCTAGTCCCTATTCCCTAGTCCCTGTCTTACTGCAGCCCATCGCAGATAATCGTGACCTCGAAGCAGGCGTCGTCGAACCGGTACCGGTGGTGGAGCTTGAACTCGGGAGCCTGAACGTGCAGGTGATAATCTCGCCCCGTGATTACGGCCGGCACCGACAGGCCGGTGTTGGCCGCGAGATCCGGCACCTTGCCCTTCCACGCTCCGGCCAGCATATTGCAGATTTCGCCGATCCCGTCCTTGACGGTATCGTCAATCTCCTCAAACTCCATGCCCGTCATGTGCGCGGCGATCTTGATGGCCGCCAAGCCCCCGCTGCGGAAGACACAGGCCCCGCTCAACAGGCCGCCAAAGCCCACCACCGCGGTCACCGACTCCGCTTCGGCGATCTCCGCCGGTCCCGGCGAACGCTGGCAGTTTACCCCCAGCATCAACTTGAAGACCTCTTCCACGCTCTCATCCAGATTCCTTGGGTCGGAGACCAGATGCACGGACTCCCGCAACGATAGCGCCATCGCACGCTCCATTCCTTTCTTTCCGCTTTCCCGCGCTCCCGCTATCGCGGCTTTGCGCACGCCATTCAGCAGCACACCGATGCCTCCCGGTTACGCCGCATTCAACAACGGCAGCACTCGTTCCTTCACCTGCTCGGCCGTGAACGGCTTGCGGATGTATCCCTGCGCTCCGGCCAGAATGGCCTGCTTCACATGCTCCTCGCTCGACTCGGTGGTGATCATCACCACCGGTACGCCGGGGGCCAGGTTCTGCGCGCGAATCTGGCGCAGAAACTCCAGCCCGTCCATCGAGGGCATATTAATATCGGAGAGAATCAGGTCCACCTGCTTGACCTTTAAAATTTCCAATCCCTCGGTGCCGCTGCCTGCCTCGTGCACCACCAGCGGGTCAAGACCCGCCTGGCGCAAAGAACGCTCGACAATCTTTCGCATTACCGAGGAATCGTCGACGATCAGGGTGCGAACTTCACTCATGCCCATGCTCCTCCGCTCGAGCCCGCTATAAACAATCAGGTGAGCAGCAGGCTCAAGGGCCTTATCGGCATCTTCCGCAAATCCATGAAGAGCGCCCTACCGCTTCCGTCCCCTCAGTTTGAGCGCAGGGAACAGATCAGGTCCTGAACAGACTCGGCCTCCGGCAACGGGCCGCGTTGGGGGCGCGTCCACATCCTCAGCCACAGGCAATCGTGCATTCTTACGAGGCGGGATTCGACCGGCCTTGCAAGCTCGACTCGCTTGGCGAGCGCCTGCACCAGCGCCGGCTCCGTAGCCGCCTCGATCAGTTCCACGGAAGGAACCTTTGCATTCAATATGCGCGTATGCGCGGCGCGGAAGAGCGACTCCTGCACCAGTCCGCTTTCGACGCGCAGACTCGTCATTCGCTCCACGGCCAAAGCCAGGACCGGATCGAGGCCGGCTTCGAATCCCAGGTAGAGGATCCTTCCCGCGGCCACCCGTAGTGGCAGTGCGCCAAAGGCATCCACGAAAAGTCGAGGCAAAAGCGCGG
>PMYF01000654.1 GCA_003171295.1 Acidobacteriota bacterium
GGCTGCGGATAACGACGGTATTGGATAACCTGCAGGGTCATATCCACCTCGCTGGCGAGGATCGACGCGTCGCTGACGCCCATGATCGGTGGTGAATCGAAGAATACGAAATCGTAGCGTTGCTTCAATTCACCGATCAGGTCCTTCATTTGCGCGGAGCTCAGAATGCCCAAAGAACTGCTGGGCAATTTGCCGCTCGCCAGGAAATCCAGCGTCGGCAAGCTGGTGGTTTGAATCACTTCCTCCAACGCGTTCTGCCTCAGCAAATAGTTGGTAAGGCCGCCATTGTTGGTCACGCGCAGCATCTTGTGCAATGTCGGGCGGCGCAGGTCGGAGTCCACCATCAAAGTCCGCTGCCCGCTCTGGGCAAAGACAGCCGCGAGGTTGAAAACTGTAGTCGATATGCCTTCGCCGGCTCCCGCACTGACGACGGCGATGGTATTGAGCTTGTCGTCTTTGCGCGAGAACAGAAGATTGGTGCGCAAGACGCGATAGGCCTCCGCGTGCGGGCTCTCCGCCCCTTCCTCCATGAGCAACCCGACGTTCTGCGGGATGACCCCCAGCACAGGACATTGGAGGGAGCGCTCCACGTCATCGATCGTCTTCACACTAGTATCGAGGTACTCGATGAAGAAGGCCAAGCCAACGCCTACCACCAGGCCGATGATGATGCCCAGGGCGATGTTAAGAGGTTTGTTAGGGTGTGAAGGCGTTGCGCTGGGCACTGCCCTATCTGTGATTTCCACCATCATGGTTTTCGGCAACTCCACGTCGATCTTCTCGGAAGCGATCCTCATGTCGAGGATTTGGCGGAAGTGTTGGAGTTCCTCGAGCGCGCGTTTGGCTTCAAAATAGGGCCGGGTTAGGTTGGCCTCCGCAACGTCATTGGTTTTGGCCTGAGCCACTTCCTTTGTGAAATTGTCGAGACTGGTTTTCAGCGACAGCACCCGCGCGTCCAGACCGAGCATGATGCCCTCGACGCGGCTCTTGACCTTCTTGTGCAGGTCATCCGCCATAGCCTTGCATTTAATGACCTCGACGTGTTCAGGGCCAAGTTCTTTCTCCAGCCTGACAAGCGTCTGCTCTACCGCAGTCAGTTGCTCAAGCAAGGAACTGAGCAAGCTGTCCGTGGTGGCAGTCGGGATGGCTTGAGCCAGGCCTTCCGGGCCGAGATCCGTGCCAAGAGTCTTTAGGCGGTCCAGCAAGGTCGCCTGCCGGTCATATTCAGCCTTGCTTTCGATGCGCAGGCTTTCGAGTTTGCGCAAGGTTTCGGCCGTCATCAGGGGCGAAGGGCCTTCTCCACTTGCCATCGCATCAGAGATATTCAGCTTAATGCGCAACTCATCCACGTTCGTCTGGGCTCTCTTAATCTTCGCTTCTTGGTCATCAAATCGTTCCTGAAGCGCGGTGATTCCGCCCTTGCTTAACTGCATGCGCTGCTCGAGCCGGTGGGCCTTATAAGCCTCCGCCACGGCATTGGCGATCCTGGCGGCTTCTTCCGGCTTCTCACTTGAATAGCTGATTTCAATAAGGCTGGTGTTGCGCACGAAGCGGAGCCCAATCCGATTCTTGAGTATCCGCTTGGTTTCTGAGGTCTTGAAGGGCTCGCCGCTGCCATATTTCCTGCCCCATTCCTTGTTCAGATCGAGTTCATCGATTACCTTGCCCAGAATAACGTCGGACTGAATCAACTCGAACTCAGTCTGCATGAAGTAAGGATCATAGGGCATGTTGCCTCCGCGCTCCATGATCCCGGTGATGTCCGGCGCGTCGCGCTCGATCTTGATGCGCGCGGTGCTGGTGTAAGACTCGGGCAGAATGAAGGTCACCAGGGTAGCGGTGATGACAACAAGGAGAAAAACCGCCAGGATAACCGTTTTGCGAATACGGATGATCCGCCAATAATCCAAGAAATGCAGTTTGGTTTCCGGTGGCGGTGATACTTTCAGTGGATCCATAAATCAAAAAATGGGGGGGGCACTAGCGACAGCCCAGCCCCCCCCATCACTACATTGTACTAAAGTCAGATCAATAGCTGCCGGTGACTCCTACGTAAACCCTGTTCCGGTCATAACCCCGATCGGCTATGTCGGATTTCACGTTGTCGTAATTGTATCCAATCTCCGCAGAGAAGTTCGGGGTGAAGCGATACTGCAGGCTCAGGCCGATCAGGTAGTAGTTATCGGCCTCGCCATCAATCGTCCCGCCGTAATAGGTGGAGTTCTGATACTGGGCCAGAAGGGTCCCATAGAGCTTCGGCGTTATCCGATGATTGACCGACGCGAACACGGTGGCGGACTGTGCGTTGAGGGTAAGGTTACCGGCACCGTTGGCGGAGAACAAGGAGGACGGGGTGTAATCGTAAACAAACCCCGCCTGCAAGTAGCTTTCCGGCAGATACGTATATTTGAGGTTGAGCATCGCGTACGGGCTCAGTTCGTCCTGACTGGTTGGATTGTTGTAGTACTGAGTATATTGCCCTCCCGCACGGATCGAACCGGTCAAGTCCGGCCGGAAGTTATGGTCCAACCCAAGATACAGGTAGTTCATGCGCGCATTCCGCTCGTCGCTCCTTACCCTTACGTTATTGCCATTGACGTCGACATACTGCCCGATTTGCTGATTCCCGATGTAATCCAATTCCCGAAACTGGTACCCAAAAATACCAGTGGTCTGTGGCTGGAGCAGATAACGCAGATCGAGATGGGCCACGTTGTCCAATTCATCCAGCAGGCCGGAGTTGCTGGGTTGCAAGAAGTTGCCGTTGGCATCCAGGTTCTGATTATCCGAATAGGAATAGAACGTATTGGCGTAGCCCACTTCGGTTACCAACTCCGGGGTGATCTGGGCCGAAAAAGTAAATGAGCCGAAATTGCGGAGGTTGTCCCCCGAAATGCGCTGGAAGCTGTTGAAAGTATTCCCAGCCCGCAGCATATCGGGCTCCTGGCCGATAACGAAGGAATCCGCGACTTTAAGTTGATACCGCTCGCTGAAAGCGTGGGAGAGGGCCACGTCGAAGTCGTGGGTCTGATCGTAATGATCCGTGTTGCCGGATGGTTTATTGTCGTAGTATTTCAGGGAATAGACGTATCCGAAGCCGATGGTGATTTGCTCCATCGGAAAGCTAAACCGCAGAAAAG